>JAJEEH010000289.1 GCA_022821105.1 Acidimicrobiia bacterium | reverse complement strand
CCGATGCGCACTGCGTCTATCACCACGATGGCGGCAATCGCTACTGGCACGGCCAGGAGGAACACCCAGGCAAGTACCAGTTCTGGAATGTCGCTGTAGTTGTCGAGCAGCCGCAAACCCAGTTGCCAAACCGAGATGGCTCCCACCAAGGCCAGAATCAACAGGTCGGCCAGTACCGCCAGTACTCTGCGGCTGAAGGGCGCGGAGGGGACTGCGGTCAGATCAACTTGTGGGCCGGCGAGATCAGCAGGGCTGCTCATAGCAGTGTGACCTTGAACTTTAGACGAGAGCGGCCCACCGGTCGGTGACCGGTGGGCCGCTCATCAATTCAATTGGCACCCGTCAAGAGACGGATGATTTTTCCTCTTAGCGGTAGGGCGGGACGTACATGAGCCCGCCGTTGGTCCAGAGGTCGTTCACGCTGCCTTCGAGGACGCCCAACTGCGGATAGCGGTTGAAGATCTCCTCGTAGTTGCCGACCTGCGAGATGACCTGCACCGCGAAGTCGGTGGGCAGGCCGAGGCCGGGATCGAAGCCGTCGCGGCCCAGGAAGTTCAAGATGTTGGGGTCATTGCCGTCGTAGCTGGCGATGTTGCTGGAGTCGAGTCCAAACTCCCAGGCCTGCACGGTGGCCATGGTGGCCCAGTTCACAATCTGCGCCCACTGGGAGTCGCCGTCGCGAACCACGGTGCCCAAGGGCTCCTTGGAGATGATCTCGGTCATGATGTGTTGGTCAGGACCGCCTTTGGCCTCGATCTCGAACTTGTAGACGCCTAGCACGCTGCTGTCAGCAGTCATCGCCTCGCACTGGCCCTCTTCATAGGCCGGCACCAGGGTGTCGAAGCCCTCGAAGGTGACCGGGTTGAACGGGATGCCCCGGGCGGCGAACACCGCAGTGAGGTTCAGCTCGGTAGTAGTACCGGTGCTCACGCAGATGTTGGCGTCAGCCAGGTCGTCCAGTGTGGTGAACCCGGTGGAGGCCGGCACCATGAGGCCTTGGCCGTCGTAGTAGGTGGTGAACAAGAACTCGGCGCCTTCGGTGCCGTCACGGGTGGCCGTCCACGTGGTGTTGCGGTTCATCACCTCGAACTGGCCTGAGGCCAAAGCGGTGAAGCGCTCGGCGCTGGTGACCGGCACGATCTCCACGGCATCGGCATCGCCGAAGACGGCAGCTGCCACTACCCGGCACATGTCGATATCGAAGCCCTCGTATTCGCCGGCATCATTCAGCAGGGCGAAGCCGGGCACGTCGTCCCGGGAGCCGCACAGCACGTGGCCGCGGTCCAGTACTGCCTGCAAGGTTCCGCCATCTTGTGAGGGCACAACGGTGACGGTCTCTTCCGGTTCCGGTGCCGCCGGTGCCTCGGTGCTGGCCGCAGTGGCTTCGGGGGCCTCTGGAGCGGCGCCGTCGTCATCGTCGTTGCCGCACGAAGCGGCGATCAACGAGAAGACCAGCACCAACCCGAGTAGGGCCAGCAAGCGGTGAACGGATTTCTGCATGGTTTTGCTCCCAACGTTGGACTCAAGGGACGGATAAGACGCTAGCGGCTTAAAAATAGTCTGACTAGACCCCACCAAGAAAAGTACTGGGAAAGTTCCAGAAGCTAAATGTGGACAATACGTCGTACTATGCGGTGGCCAGAGCCGCCTCGCGCTGCCGGGTGGAGCGATGCACCGGGTCGGTGTCGATCACCGGAATCACGTGCTTTCCGAAGTTCACGATGGTCTCGCGCACCACGTCCATGGGCAGCGTGGAGGTCAGAGGGCTGATCACGTACTGGTCGGCGCCCACCCGCTCGTACTGGCGGGAGACGTGGACGCAGTCCTCGGCGTTGCCCACGCACAGCGAGCCGCCCTCGATGGCCATCTTCACGTCGTCGTGGGTCGGCTCGGGGATGACCGCCGGCCACTCGGGAATGCCCTCGGGCTTCGGGAAGGTGTCCAGCCAGCGGTACACCAGGCACTGGTAGTAGTACATGTGGCTCCGGGTGGCCAGGTCGATGGCCATCTCCCGGTCGTCGAGGCAGATGCCGAACCCCACGCACATCACGTTGTCGTGGACGTAGTCGCCCACCGGGTTCTTGCAGCTGGCCACCTCGTTCTTGTAGATCTCGATCAGCGGGGCGATCTCGTCGGGAGTTCCGATGGTGAAACACAGAACACCGATGCCCAGCTTGCCGGCCTTCTCAAAGGTCCCCGGGCTTCCGCACGCCACCCACAGCGGCGGGTGGGGCTTGGTGACCGGCTTGGGAAAAACCTCCCGGGCCGGCATCGAGAAGCTGTCGCCTTCGTATTTGTAGGCGCCCTCGCGCCACATGTGGGGGATCTGGCGGATGGCTTCGTCCCACAGGCCGCGGGTGACCTCGGTGTCGGCCAGGCCGGTTTCCGGGTCGCGGGGCGTTCCCGGCATGCCAAACCCCATCACCTCGGTGGACGAGGAGCCCCGTCCGGTGCCCAGCTCGAACCGCCCGTTCGACAGCACGTCGATCATGGCCGCCCGCTCAGCCGAGCGCACCGGGTGATTCACCGGGGCGGTGATGTTGAAGATGGCCGATCCCAGATGCACGTTCTCGGTGGTCGAGGCCACCGCCGACAGAAACACCTCGGGCGAGGACATGTGGGAGTACTCCCGCAAGAAGTGGTGCTCTGAGGCCCAGATGTACTTGAACCCGTGGCGATCGCACAGCTGGGAGATCTCCAGGTTGTCGCGGATGCGCTGGGCCTCCCAGTCGGGATTGTCTTCGTAGCCGAAGTCGGGAACGAAGCACTGGGCGAAATATCCGAATTCCATCTTGAGCAACCCCTGAGTAGCGGTATATCGAGCGGGACTGTACCGGCGATGGCCGCCTGCGAGCTATGCAGGGGTCGATTCGGCTCTGCTGCGGCCCTCGTTGCCCCGGCAAGTAGGGTCGGCGCCCATGGCATGGACGCTGCGCCGCCCCGCAGCCCGAGTAGTGCTGTTGGACCGGCAAGTGCGCATCTTTTTGATGCAGGCCAGCGATCCCATCGACCCCCGCAAAGGGACGTGGTGGGAGATTCCCGGGGGTGGCCTGGGGCCGGGGGAGGATTCAGCCCAGGGCGCTCAGCGCGAGCTGTGGGAGGAGACGGGGTTCACCGATGTCGAGGTCGGTCCCTGCATCTGGACCCAGCATGTGGAATTCGACTTCGCGGGCATCCACTTCGATTCCGATGAGCGCATTCACGTGGCCTGGTGCGCCGATGGGGGCGAATGGAATCCCCAGCATCTCGAGGCGTTGGAGGCCGCGGCGTTCGAGGATGCGCGCTGGTGGACTTTGGACGAGCTGCTGGCTTCTGATGAGAAGGTGATTCCGGAGCGGTTGCGGGAGTTTTTGCCTGATGTGGTGGCTGGGCGGCTGCCTGAGGTGCCGATTGACATAAGTCCTTTGGCGGATTAGCGGGTTAGCGAACCGGCGAGGTGGCGGGTCCTGTCACCTACGGCGGCCTGGCCGGCGGAGCGGCCAGGTCCGCCTGCGGCGCCACCCCCCACCTCGCCTACCCGCCGATGGCAGCTCTAGTTGTTGGAGTGAGGGGGGAGGGGGTCTTCGCGGTTGGTGGCTCTTACGGCGTAGGAGAAGATTATGGCGGGGGCCAGCACGAGCGATCCCACGACTAGGCAGACGATTATGGCGGTTACCAGGGGGCTTTGGAAGCTGGTGGCGAAGCCGGTGAAGAAGAGGGCAGCGGCGGCTAGGTAGAGGAGGTAGCCCAGCCGCTGGCCGACCATGGTCAACTGGGCGATGCGGCGGCGGCGGGCGGCCAGGTCGTCGGTGCTCACGGAAGCCACCCGGCGCCATCAAGGAGGGCAACCAGATCGGATCGCACCCGTTCCAGGGAGAAGTGCTGCTGGGCGATGGCTTGATTCTGGTCCAACAGCTCGGCGTCGGGGCAGTCCAAGAATTCGCGCACTTCGCCGAGGCGCTGGGGCGAGAACCACTGGAACCCGAACTCGGCCAGCTCCTCGGCCACCGGGTAACTGCCCACTACACACGGCCGCCGCCAGATGGCAGCCTCCACCGGGGGGTTGCCGAACCCCTCCCATAGGGAGGGGAACACCACCAGATCGGCCGCCGCATAGATGTCGGGGGTGCGGGCCACCGGCCGGTGGATCACCGGGCAGCGGGCTTCGTCCAAGAGCTGCGCCAGGGTGTCGTCGTAACCCTCTTCGGCTTGTCCCATCAGCCAGTAGGTCCCCCCCAGGTCCTCGGCGATGGCGATGGCGGTGGGGATGTTCTTGCGGGGAATGGCCCTCACAGGGTGGGCAATCAGCAGGGTCTCGGGGTCAATGCCCAGCCTGGTTCGCATCGCGTTCCGGTCGCCTGCGGCGCCTTCGGTGTCGAAGCCGTTGTAGATCACCACGGCCCGGAGCCCGCGCCGGGCGAACTGCTCGGCGGTAAGCCGGTTGATCACCACGTGGCGCCAGGCAGGGTCGTCGGGAGGCAGCTCGGTGACGGAGGCAAACCGCTCTCGCTGCCACGGGGGATCGTGGTGATGGAGTATCGCGGGCCGACCGGCCAGCGTGCGGGCCACAGTGCGAGCCGCTGGCAGGTTCAGCGGAATGGTGCAGAGGTTCTCCACCACCACCAAGTCGACGTCGGCTACTGCCGCCGAGAACTCTCCGGGGTCGGGACCGTCGGGCTGGTCGATGCCCAGGCCGGCTACCACCCGGTCCACCGGGCCCTCGGCGGCCACGGTCACCATGTCGAAGCCGAGGTCGCCCAGCATCTCTTGCCAGAGGCGGGCGACGATGGACACCCCGTCGCTCAGCCCCAGTCGAAAGGAGACGATCGCACCCCGGGCCATTCCCATGAGGTAACCAGATAACCCGGATTTGTGAGACCTTGGAGGCATGGAAGGCCCTGGGGACTCAGATCGCTCGGCAGTCCGGGCCGCGGCCCGAGCGGTGTTGGAGGCGCACTGGGTTCCCGAGGGCTACACCGTTCCGAGCCCGGCCACCTATCCCTGGCAGTGGCTGTGGGATTCGTGCTTCCACGCGGTTTGCTGGGCCGAGCTCGGCGACGACCGCGCTCTAACCGAGCTCCGCACTGCGCTGTCGGTACAGGCCGAAGACGGATTCGTCCCCCATATGAACTATGCCCGCAATCCCGGTGTGGCCGCCGATCTATGGGGACGAGACGATGCCTCGTCGATCACACAGCCCCCCATGTACGGGCACGCCGTGGCCGAACTCGTGCGCCGGGGTGTGGACGTGGACGAGGAAACGGTGGTGAGGGCGGAGAACGGTCTGGGGTTCTTGCTGTTGCACCGACAGCGCCATTCCAGCGGTCTGGTGGCGCTGTGCCATCCGTGGGAGAGCGGGGCGGACGACAGCCCCCGGTGGGACGACTATTGCCCCGGTGGGTTCTCGCTGGAGTCCTGGCGGCCAATCAAGAACCAGTTGGTGGCGTCGATCCAGCGCAGCCCGGCCGGCTCACCGGTGGCCAATCCCGCCTTCGAATGCGCCTCTGCGGGGTTCAACGCCCTGGTGGTGTTCAACGCCCGGGAGTTGGCCGCGGTCACCGGTCGATCGGCGACAACCGACAGAGCCGACGAATTGGCCGGCTTGTTGGCCGTTCAGTGGGACGAAACCCGCAGAACGTGGACCGATGCCGGGAAGTCGGAGTCGGGTTCGGGAAGGGCGCGCACACTGGACGGCCTGCTGCCGATGCTGGTCTCAGCCAACCACGAGCGCATCGATGCGGTCGCAGTCGATCTGGCCGATCCCTCGGCCTATGGCGGATGGTGCGGCCCCGCGGGTGTTCATCGCCAGGAGCCCGGCTTCGATCCCCGCTCATACTGGCGGGGACCCGCCTGGCCCCAGCTCGGCTATCTCATGTGGCTGGGGCTACTAGGACACGGTCGACACGAGGCAGCCGAACAGCTGGCCTCGACCACGGTGAGGGGCGCCGTGCGGAGCGGCTTTGCCGAGTACTGGGACCCCGACGACGGAACGGGCGGCGGGGCGGTGCCGCAGTCGTGGACGGCTTTGGCCGCCCTGATGATTTGATATTGATGGTCTGATCGGATCAGAGGGCGATGCCAGCCATGGTGCCCACGATGAGCAGTCTTTCGCGGCTGAACACGTAGCAGGAGATGCGCCGGAGATCGTCGTCGCCTTCCCAGTCGGTTCGGCTGGGGGTGATCATGCCGATGTCGAGCTCAGACTTCTCATAGACGAGACCCACGAACGGCTCGAATTGGTCGTAGCACTGGAGCACGCCCCAGCTGTTGACCGCCTCTTCACCGGGATAGGGGGCACCGGGGGGCGCATCGTGGTTCAAGATGGCGTACACCTGGCCGTTATGGGGGCGGGTGCAGCCGATGGCGGTGGTCAGCTGGGCCGGGAGGTCGTTGCGGTCCAGATAGGTGTACTGGTTGAAGCACGTGCCCACCAACAGGTCGAAGGGATCGGTGACGGTGCCTTCGAACCGGTCTCGCAGGTCCTCTTCGGCGGGCAGGAGGTCGGGTTCGGCGGTGGGAACGACGAATACCTCGTCGAGCAGGGTCTCCTCCGACTCATCGTCGCCGCACCCGGCCGCGGCAATGGCCAGAACCAGCACCAGGGGGATCCAGATTCGCCCGATGATCAGCACCATTGCCCCGTCATCAGTAGGAGGGTAGGACCCGGTCGATGTGCCAGAAGGCCATGAACAAGACAATCAAGAAGGGCAATGCCGACAGAGAGTAGGCCGGAAGCCTCTTCCACCGCTTCCCGGCGAACAGGGCGAAGATCCAGATGGCCAGCGCGGCCAAGCCCCACAAGATGGCGGGGACCAGCCCATCAGAGTCGCCGTCGAGCCCCTCGCCGAAGGAAGTGGCCGACTCTCCTGCTTCGGATTCCTCGGGTGTCTCGGGCTCCACGGGTACCGGTGTTGGGTCGGGCTGATCGTCATCCGGCGCGGCGACCGGTGTGGAGGCGGCCGCGACCTCGGTCGGTTCAGGGTCGGGGGTCGGGCTGGCCGACGATTCGGCGGGTTCGGGTGCAGGGGTGGGGTTGGAAGCCGACACTTCGGTGGGCTCGGGATCAGGGG
>JAJEEH010000135.1 GCA_022821105.1 Acidimicrobiia bacterium | reverse complement strand
AAACACGGGGGGGTTGGCATCCTCGTTCGACGTCCCCTGCGGCGACATGTGCCCGCCGCCGGGTACCAGATAGAGCTTGAAGAAGCTCTGCACCTCGGCGACTCCTCCCATTGCCTCGATCACCCGGTCGTAGTACCGCATCGTGGTCTGGACGGGGATCGTCTCGTCGTTCCATCCGTGCCAGCTGAGGAACTTCCCGCCCCGAGCCTTGAAGGCCGACAGGTCGGGATCGTCGCTCGCGATGTGGGCGAACACGGGCTCCCTCTCGGCAGCTTTGTCGAACAGCGCGCCCAATTCCCCGTACGACAGGTCGCGCCACTTGGCCTCGCCATTCCTCAGTGCATTCTCGAACGACGGACCGGCGACGGACGGATCGCCGAGAACCAACGCGGCGAAGTCGGCACCGGGCACGTTGCCGCTCTCCGATGCTGCCCTCAGGATGTCGCGCATCCGCGGGTCCTGCTTGGTGAAATACGCGATATATAACGAGGTCCCTCGGCTGAGCCCGTACCACCGCCGATCGCCGAGGTCGACCCCGCAGCCGTTGTCGACCGCAGGGTCGGGAACCGAACCGTCATCGGTCGCGCCGTACCACAACTTGTTGATGGCGGTCGCCTGGGCGAGGGTCACGCAATGCGGGGATGTGCTCTCGCCGCCGTCGGAAGGGCATAGCACCGACGGATCCTTGGTGGGGTCGTAGTGATTGGCCGGGTTGTCGAAGACATAGCCGAAGTGCTCGCCACCCACCACGTCTCCCGCTGCTATGGCAGCGTTTGAGATCAGGTCCATCTGCTCCTCGGTCAGTGGAACGCCGTCGAGGTCCCGCTCGATCACGAGTTCCCGGTGAAGGGCCGCAAGGCCCCACTTTGCGAAGTTCATCGCCGGCAGGAGCGCGATGATGCCGTCGTAGTCGTCGGGATACTGCTGGGCCAGTCGGTATCCGTGGCGCCCGCCCGTGGACGCACCCTCGTAGTAGCAGTATTCCGCCGGGCGGCCGTAGTAGGCCTCGGTGAGCGCCTTGGTCTTCACCGCCATCTCGTGATGGGCTCGATGCGAGAAGTCGGTCCAGAGCTGGGTGGCGTGAGAACCGTCGGGGTTCATGGCCCACGAACCGTCGGTCGGCGAATGACCGGCGTCGGTGCTGGCGGAAACGGCGCCTTGCGCCCCGGCGGCGAGCGCGGCATAGAACCAGCCGACTCGGTCGGGCGACGTGTGCTCCCCGCCATCGAATCCACCCAATCCACCGACATTGTGAATGCGGCCGTTCCACCCCTCCTTCGTCGGCAGCCAGATCTCAATGCCGATACCTGGCGATGTCGACGGCTGATCTGCGGGCCCGGGATTGCCCGGCCCCACGATCAACTTCACGAGGTGGAGGTCTATCGGCGCACTCGGCGTGTATCCCGCCACCACCTCGTCGACCACGAGGTGCTCCCCGGCCGCGAACCACTTCACCGCGAGCACGGTCGTCAGATCGTCATCCGCGAACACAGCGTTCGCGCACTTCTCCAGTGCCTTCACGTCCATGGCGCCCTCTTGGCGAGACGAATTTCGCGGTCTCTGATCGTCGATGGTTCTGGCTCGTTCACCCCGACTCTCATCAATCCCCCCTCGACATGTTAAACGGCCGTTCACCTCGGACGCTGTTCGACGCTGAAGCCCGCCATTCTTCAGTGTCGCTACCGCAGAGACATTATGCTTGTCGAGGTGCTTAACGGCCGTTCAGGGACAGCGGTTTCCACTCCAGAGGCATGCCGATGGAGCTAGAAGGGCGTGTCGCCGTAGTGACGGGCGGAGGTTCTGGAATGGGACGCGCCACTGCCCAAAGGCTCGCCGCGGAGGGAATGCAAGTCTGTGTCCTCGATATCGATGCAGAGGCCGCCGCCGCTACCGCGGACCCCATTGGAGCAGCTGCGTTCGGCTGCGACGTCTCCGCTGCGGATCAGGTTGAAGCGGTCTTTGCCAACTGCGTGGAACGCTTCGGAGGGATTGATCTGGCCCACCTGAACGCTGGGGTCGGGCTCCGGTGGTCGGGCGACATCGGGGAGATGGATCTCGGCGACTATCACCTATCGGTTGGCGTGAATCTGAACGGCGTGGTGTACGGCACCCGGGCAGCCGTTCGTGCGATGCGCCGCCGACCCAGTGGCCGCGGCGAGTGCGCGATCATCGCAACTGCATCGATCGCCGGTGTCATGCCATTTCACCCCGATCCGATCTACACGATCGGCAAACACGGGGTGGTGGGGCTCATTCGCTCCATCGCCCCGAACCTCGCGGCAGAGGGGATTGCTTGTCACGCCCTGTGCCCGGGCACAACAGCGACGGGCATGGTCCCTGAGGAGCATCGGGAGATGATGAGGAAGATCGGCGTGCCCATTCAGTCACCGGACAACGTCGCCGACGCTGTTGTTCATGTGGCGACGGCACCCCTCGAGTCGGCGGGTAGCTGTTGGATCGTCAGCGCCGATTCACCCCACACGCCGTTTTTGTTCGCGGAGTTCGATGGGCCTGACGCGGCGCTCAACGTTCACAGGTGGAGCAAAGACGGCACCGGCCGATCCGGGGCGACTGAGCGGCCAGATTCATAGTGGCACCGGCAGCCAGAGGAGCCGGCCGCTTTGCCGGAGAGCGTTTATCGCGAGTGGAGGATCCCCGTCTTCTCGTGGGGGCTGGCACGTACGTCGATGATGTTGTTCGTCCGGCCATGCTGCACGCCTGCTTTGTGCGCAGCCCATACGCCCGCGCCCGATTCGCCGGGATCGACGCCTCAGCTGCTGTCGCCCTCCCGGGCGTTCGCGCGGTCCTCACCGCCGCCGATATCAACGGGGATGTACACGAATCCTGGTACGGGCAGGTGGGCAAGGATGTTCCGGACACTCCCCGCCCACCCCTCGCTGAAACAGAGGCACGATTTGCAGGCGATCCCATCGCCCTAGTCCTGGCGGAAGACCGGTACATTGCCAAGGACGCGGCCGAACGCGTCACCGTCGATTACCAACCCCTCCCTGCCGTGGTCGAATTCGCTGATGCGACCAGGGCCAATGCGTGTGTGCACGAAGGTTGGGAACGCAACATCGCGGGCCAAATGTCGGGACGTCGGTGGGAGGAGGTTGAACCCTCGTTTGAGGATGCCTCGTTCACGCTCGATGAGACGTTTCACCAGCAGGCCTACGTCGCTTCGCCTCTGGAGACGCGTGGGATCATCGCCGAGTGGCAGCCAGCCGCTGGCGAGCTCACCGTGTGGGCGTCGTTCCAAGCACCTCACGACCTCCGTGCGTTTGCGGCGCGGCTACTCAACGTCGCCGAAAACAAAGTACGCGTGATCTGCCGCGACACCGGAGGAGCGTTCGGCCAAAAGGTGAACGCCCACCGCGAAGACATTTGCATATTACTTGCGGCTCGCAAGGTCGCGGGCGCGATCAAATACATCGAAGATCGCCGCGAGAACCTAATGGCGAGTTCGTCGAGGCGGGAGAACGGCCGCGTGAGAATGGCGTTCGCCGACGACGGGTCTATCCTCGGTGCGACCATCGACCACGTCCAGGACGTAGGTGCCTATCCGATTCCTTGGCCGGTCGGTGTCGCCGCTGCTACCGGAATGCTCTTCCCCGGGCCGTATCGCGTGCCATCCGCGGCGTTTTCCACCACCTGCGTGTTCACCAATACTCCCGGCCGCACCGCCTACCGCGGCCCTTGGCAGTTCGAGACCGTTGCGCGAGAGATCGCACTCGACATCGCGGCGCGTCGCATGAGCATGGACCCGGTCGAGCTCCGCCGGCGGAACATGCTGAGTTCATCAGACCTGCCGTATGCGAATCCTCATCGGATGCAGTACACCGACATGACACCGCTCGAGACCTTCGAGATGGCACTCGAGTTGATCGGCTACGAGGATTTCCGTGCCGCGCAGGATTCGGCGCGGTCTGGAGGACGACTGGTTGGCATCGGAACCGCGAGCTACGTCGAGCCCACCGCGAGCGGCATGCCCCACCACGGCAGCGAGGGGGCGACGATCCGAATCGAACCGAGCGGAGCAGTGACCATCTACCTCGCCGGGGGTTCGGCGGGCAACAGCCTCGAGACCACCGCAGTCCAGTTGACCGCCGATGCCCTCGGTGTTGGCATCGATCAGGTGCACACCATCCAGGGCGACACGGCCCTCGCACCGTTCGGCGCCGGAACGGCCGGCAGCCGGAGCGGCTCAATGGTGGCCGGCGCCATCAGGGAGACCTCCGCCCTTCTACGGGCACGGATCGCGGCAATCGCGGGTTACCTGCTCGAAGCATCGCCCGACGACATTGAACTTGCCGAAGGACGTGCGAGTGTACGGGGCACGCTCAGCGCCGGATTGCCGCTCGCCGAAATCGCCTATGCGGCCTACTTTGGACATCAAGACCTTCCCCAGGAGGTGGAACTGGGCCTTGAGGCCAGCTCGCGATACCGCGCCGAGGCCTTCAACGTGTGGGCGAACGCAACCCACGCCTGCACGTGCGAAATCGACCCTGCAACGGGTCTGGTGACACTCGACCGGTATGTTGTCGCCGAGGACTGCGGACCAATGATCAACCCAACGATTGTCGAGGGTCAGATCGCGGGAGGCACGGTTCAAGGAATCGGGGGCGCGCTGCTCGAGGAACTCTGTTGGGATGAGCAGGGCAACCCGCTCACCACGACCTTGGCTGACTACCTGTTGCCGACCTCGACCGACGTGCCGGTGATCGAGTTCGGACACATGGAGGACTCACCCGGCCCGGGCCCAGGCGGATACAAAGGGGTGGGTGAAGGAGGAGCGATTGCCGCGCCTGCGGCCGTTGCCAACGCGGTCGCCGACGCTCTCGCGCCTCTTGAGGTCGTCGTTACCCGCTTGCCACTGGCCCCGTCGGAGATCTTTCGGCTGATCGACGAATCCCGGGGGCGAACGCGATGAAACCTGAGGTCTCCGAGCTACTCGATCTCGTTGGCACGTGCCACTTGGCCGAGCCACCGGGCCGAGGGCTTTGGGGCCCTTCGGAAGTCGACTGGATCGAAGGCAATTAGTCCAAACGTCTTCGCGAAGCCCGACATCCACTCGAAATTGTCGAGCAGCGTCCAATGCAGATAGCCCTTGACGTCCACCCCGTCGGCCACGCATGCGGCAAGACCCCGCAACGCGTCGCGCGTGTAGGCAATGCGAGCATCGTCGTCGTCGGTGGCCATGCCGTTCTCGGTGACCAGAACCGGCACCTGCGAGTGCTCAGCGGCTAATCGGACCGTGTGACCGAGTGCCTCGGGATAGACCTCCCAACCGGTCTGCATCTTGGCGACCCCATCGGGTATTGGAAGCGCGCCATCGGGTCCAAGCACATTGCGCGAGTAAGTCTGCACGCCGACAAAATCGTCATCGCGGGAGACTTCGAGCCAGTCGAGCTGGGCCCCTTGGCGGGCACGCGCCCAGCGCTCCTCGCCCCCCGGTCCAGGCTGGAGGTCTACGAGGGCCAGCGTCCAGCCCACCTTCGAGTCGCCGGGACCCGCCTTGATGGCCTCGGCCGCAGCCCGATGGATCTCCCGCATTCGCTCGCAGCCGGCTCCTACAAGGCCCATCCGATAGCGAGAAGGGTCGTAACCACCGACACCGGAAGGGGTCGTGTCCCGTGACTCCTCCAGCGGCCCGCGGTCGCCCTGGCCGAGCGGGATGACGCCCGTGAGCTCGAGCATGGTGATGACGTTTGGTTCGTTGAGGGTGGCCACCCACGGCATCACGTCGCCGAGCTTCGCGGTGACCCGCTCGGCGTAGCGGGCGAAGTGTTCCACGGCATCTTTCCCGGTCCAGCCGCCCTGGCCCGCGAACCAACGGGGCGTGGTGAAGTGACAGTACGTGACGACCGGCGTGATCCCGTTTTCCTGACACCTTTATATGACCCGGCGGTAGTGGTCGAGCGCGGCCTGGCTGAACCAACCGGGTTCGGGCTCGATCCTTGACCACTCGAGAGAAAACCGGTAGGCGTTGAACCCGAGATCCGCCATGATCGCGACGTCTTCGGGATACCGGTGGTAGTGATCGCAGGCATCGCCGGAGGGTTCGGCGAACAGGGACTCTTCAGCCCACTCGAGCGGCCAGATGTCGGCATTCATGTTGCCGCCCTCCACTTGATGGCCGGCCGTGGCCGCACCCCAGAGGAAACCATCGGGAAATTGCATGTTTCAAGCTCCTTTCAAGACGCCCCATCACCGCTGCGGGCGATAGCCGTTTCATTGGTGCCGAGGTACGAGGCAACCACAAGGGGATTGTCCCGCACCGAGATCGGACCGCCCTCAGCGATCACCCTGCCGGCCTCGAGGCAGTAGATCCGATTGCTGATTCCCGTGATAAGCGGCATGTCGTGTTCAATGATGAGGATCGACGCGTCGAGCTCCCGACGGATCTCCACGATCAGCGGCCCGAAGGCCTCGGTCTCCTTCTGGGCAATGCCGGCTGTCGGCTCGTCCATGCACAACACCTCGGCCTGGAGCGCGAGGAGCCCGCCGAGTTCCACGATGCGCCGTGTGCCGGTTGACAGGTTGGCGACGTAGTCGTCGGCGTAGCGACCGAGACCGAGAAAGTCGATCAGATCGTCGGCGGCAGCCCGGTGACGGCGTTGCCGGGTCACCGTTGTCGGCCAGCCGACCGCCGTAGCCGCCAAGCTGGAGCGGCCGCGCGCCTCTAGCGCGACCTGGAAAGTCTCGCGGACGGTCAGCTCGGGGAACAGCGTCGCCTGCTGGAAGGTTCGTCCCAGTCCCAGCCGAGCGCGCCGCGGCGGCGAAACCCGAGACACGTCGGTGCCGAAGATCTCCACGATTCCGGTCGACGGAACGAACCCACCGATCGCGTTCATCAACGTGGATTTTCCGGCGCCGTTCGTGCCGATTAGGCCGACGATTTCGCCGGAGCGCACCTCCATGCTGATCCCGTCGACCGCGACGTTACCGCCGAAGCGCACGGTCACGTTCTCCGTTCGCACCACCGGACCGTCGTCGTTCACACGGGCCGGGTGTCGCTTGCCAAGCGATTCGGGCACGGAGGTCGTCGAGATAGTTGGAGCCGGGCGCATGCGCCGATCGAGCCACGTCAGGATCGCGTCGCGAGCTCGGTAGCCGATCTGCGCGAACCCGCCAGGGAAGTACAACAACAGCACGAGGAGACCGACGCTCGACGTGAGCAGCGGTGCAATCGAATTGCCGGGGAAGTAGAACGGCAAACCGATTACCCACATCGCACCGAGCACCGCGCCGATGGTCGATCCGATTCCGCCGATGACCACCCCTCCGAGAAGGGTCAGCGAGTCGTTGAGAGTGAAGTAGCGCACGACCGGTACGGCGATGCCCTCCGTCACGCCCAATAGCAAGCCGCCGGAGAGGCCGGCGATGGCCCCCGCGAACGCAAAGCTGCGCAGCTTCACCCTGGTGGGGTTGATGGTATAGGCGGCGGCGGCCTCGGGATTGTCCCGAACCGCGATTGTCGACCAGCCCACCGGACTGCGGCGCAGGCGGCCGATGACGATGAGGAGAACGACGAGAACGGCGAGGCATAGGTAGTACATCGATCGCTGAGAATCGAGGTCGATGCCGAAGACGTCGGTCCGGTTGAACGGTATCCGCTGACGCAGGTTCGACGTGAGGATCGGCCGCCGGAAGATGTACTGCGTCGAAGCGTGGGCGAAGGCGAATGTGCTGATTGCCAGCAAGAGCCCTCGGACGCGGAGCGCGCCTATTCCGATCAACGCGGCGAGCAGGGCAGTAACCAATGCGGCAATCAAGATCGACAACTCCCACGGGAGGGGCTATATGCCCGCATTGGAGATTGTGGTGTCGCCGAAACCGATGTCCCAGTTGATGCCTCGGGTCAGCGCGGCCGTCAGGAACGCGCCGAACCCGGCAAAGGCCATCTGCCCGAGCGAGAGCTGCCCGCTCCAGCCCGTGAGCACGGTTACCGAGAGACCAGCGATGGCGAACGCGAGCACCAGGGCGAACGTGAGATGGCGCGAGGGTTGGGTGATGACCAGCGGAAGGATCAACGCACCAAGGCCGAGGAGCCAGAACCCCACTCGGTCGATCTGTCGCACCCACCACACCGAGCGCAGGCGTTCAGGCACCGGATTCACACGAGGTGCGAACGCGAATGGCTGCGTCTCACCGCGCCCTCGACTGTGGAAATACACCGCGACGAGCACCACGACGATCAGGAGGAAGTCGACGAGGCCCGACTGGTCCAAATAGTTGAACTGCACGACGTTCTCGGCAACACCGATCGCGATTCCGGCGGCGAACGCTCGTGGGAACGACGACATCCTCGCCACCACCGCGGCGGCCAGTGCCCGCACGATCGTGCTTGGCCCCAAGGTGGCAAGCGTTCCGACACGGGCATTTGTTTGGGCCGACAACAGGCTCATCGAGACCGTGGCCAGCCCGGCACCAATGGCCCAGACGAACGTCGAAACCAGCTTTGGGTTGATCCCGACCAGGCGAGCGAGGTCGCGGTTGGCCGCCGATGCCTTTACTGTCTTTCCGATCGTCGTTCGGGTGAGGAAGCCGGCCAGACCCAAAGCGATGAGCGGCACGACGACAAGGATCGACACCTGCGGTCCGCTGGCCCGTATCCCGCTCCCAAACACGTCTTCGTAGGTGCCGCCGAGGGCCCTCGGAAACAGCGTGCCCTTCGAGGTGAAGTCGGGTAAGGCGGTAAGGATCAGCAGCGAGAGCTGCGAGATTCCAACCACGGCTACGAGCAAGATGACCCGAGGCGAGTCGAACAATCGCCGTATCACCACGAGCTCCAAAACCACACCGTAGAGGGTTCCCACCACCAACGCGACCACGACCGCGATCCAAAACGGCACGCCCCATTCGACGACGAGCAGGGCCAGCAATCCAGTACCGACCATCCCGATGGCGCCCACCGCGAAATTGATCACCCGGGTTGCTCGGTAGATCAAGACGATGCCCATCGCGAGCAGGGCATAGAGCAGTCCGGTGACGACCCCGTCGAATACCAGTTGGCGGGTAATCCAGGTCGCGACCATCCGACTTAGCCGCCGTCGGTGCCCAGAAAGACCGCCCGTGCGAGATCGTCGCGCTCAGCGAGCTCGGAGGCAGGTCCCTCGAAGCGAACTTGCCCCTTCTCGAGGAAGACCGCCCGGTCGGAGAGCGCCAAGGCGATGTTGAATGACTGCTCGACGATCACGATCGACATGCCCGACTCCTTAAGTCGGCCGACGATGCCGAGGAGGTCTTGGACAACGACCGGGGCAAGGCCCAGTGACAGCTCGTCGATGAGCAGTACCTCGGGCTCATGCAGGAGCGTCATCGCCAGTGCCAGCATCTGCTGCTGGCCGCCCGACAGAGATTCCGCGAGCTGGTCTTGGCGATCGGCCAGGTCGCTGAACAACCCGAGGACGTGCTCGATGCGCCGGTCGCGGTCAACGGGGTCGTGGCGGTAGGCGAAAGCGCCCATCTCGAGGTTCTCGGCCACCGTCATGTCGGGAAATACGCCCTTGCCGCCGGGCAACAGCTGAATGCCCATCTTCATACGCCGCTCGGGGGTAACGAAAGTGATCGTGGAGCCGTGGAGCCGCACGACACCCCGCGAGGGGGTGCCGATGCCAGAGATGGCCCGCAGAATGGTCGATTTGCCCGCGCCGTTGGTACCGAGCAAAGCGAGCACCTCACCCTTGCGGACTTCGAACCCGACGTCGAACAGCACCTGAACCTGCCCGTACGAGAAGTCGATCCCGTGGACTTGCAGTGCAGGCACTTCCCCTTCGCCCTTGTTGAGTCGCTCCTGTTCGGCCAACTCCTCCCGCAGCTCGGCGACGACGAGCGACAGGTCGTTCCTGACGAACGCCGACCCCCGCATCATCATTGCCCCACCGATCAGGGTCGACGGCACAGCCAGGATGAGGATGGCCGGCCGCGGGCCGGTGATGTCGACGAGAAGGGCAGCGATCAGTGCTCCGACGGTGGCGCCGCCGAAGAACACGTAGAGGCTTCCAAGCGCCCCACCCAGACCCCTCAGCCGATAGGGCACAATTGATTGGAGGATAGGCCCGATCATCGTGAACGCGATGAACATGAAGATTCCAGGGAAGATCCCCATGACCGCAAAGAGCAGCGGTGTCGGCATGGAGTACTGCAACGGGATGAGCACTGCGACCGGCATGATCATGGCCCCCGTCAGCCGCAGCGCCCGCGCTGGGTTTTTTCGATAAAGGGCATCGAAGCGTTTCGCGGCGAACGGCAGAATCAGGACGGGGACGATGCCGCCGACCGTGCCGAGAATGCCGCGCTCCAGCGCGTCCAGGTCGAATCGCTCCTCGAGATACAGGTTTCCGAGCACGCCCCCGGTGAACAGGCTGAACCCCAAGGCCACGAAGCCGATCAGCACCGTCCGCAGAGTGCGTATCTGCTTGAGCCGGGAGAAGGCGGCCTCTATTGAGATCCGCTCTGGCTCCTTCGGCTCGTCGAGGACGGTCCCTAGCACCGAGCCCATCTCCTGTTGGCCCCGTCGGGGCTCGGGCATTCGGAACGCGAGGAATGCCAGGAAGAAGACCGGGATTCCGAGGATGAAGAATGCCCAACGCCATCCTTCGGTGCCACCGGCGGCCACGGCGATGCCGCCGACGAGGAGCGGGCTGGCTATGCGAACGACCGCTCCCGCGGACTGGGTTGCCCCACTGATGCGACCTCGGACGCCGATCGGGTAGGCGTCGGCAATTATCGAGCCATGTACCGGTCCGGTGTTGGCCTTGGACACTCCAACTCCCAGCCGGGCCACGAACAAGGTGAACGCGTTGACGGCCATGCCGCTGAGGAACACCATCACTCCGAATGCGGTGCTGGCGAAGCCCACGATCCGAGCTCGGTTGCAGCGGTCGGCGAGATAGCCCATCGGCAACGCGCCGAGGATCAGGAACGAGCTGCTGGCCGCGACGGTGAATGTGATGACTCCGTCTGAAACCCCAAAGGTGTCGCGGATGTCGGGAGCCAGCACGCTCAGGGCAGCGGCCTCTAGCTCGTCGAAGGAATTCAAGATCAACAGCACCCAGAACGTAAAGGCTCCCCCCAGTCCCAGACCCTCCTTGAGGGTCATGGGATCCGCACCAACCCCGGGAAGGAGTTCGTCGGCGAAGAGCACCTCGCGCTCCTGGTCCTGCGCAGCGTGCCGCTCGGCCTCCGCGTCGAGCACGCTCGACGTCATTTCGGCGGCCAAACCCGCCGAGCCGACCTCAGGCGGTGAGGGGTCGCTCACGGCTCAATGACGAAACTCTCCGAGGCTTGATCCCAGTGGTATAGGTACACCGGAGGATCGCCATCGCTGGATGGCGGCGGACCGTAGAAGTACGGGTCGGGAATGCCCGGTATCTGCACATCGCCGATTTCGTAACCCGCGGCTTGGAAGCTCGCATAATTCAGGTTGGGACCAGCGGCGGTAGCGATCTGGGTAAACAGGGCCAGCGCCGCGCATGCTGCCCTGGTTGAGACGAACGGTCGTTCGCCCTCCTGGAACTCCTGATCCGGGTTGACACCGGCGAGATAGTCATCGGGGCCGATCCAGTACAGGCCAGCGGCCTTCACTGCATCGATGCACTCGACCAGCCGCGGCTCGGAAAAGATCGCCGAGTCTGGTCCGAAGGTATTGGCCGCCACGACATTGTCCAACACCGAGAGGTCCCGCTCGTCGGCCGAGTTGATCCATCCGATGAGCGAACCACTGTTGGTCGCCAGTAGGCGCGGCCGGTACGACGAGGTCTCCAGCGCCTGCGCGAAGGAGGTGCTCGAGTTCCCCGGTGCCAGGACAGTCTCCACTCCAACGACCTCAAACCGCTGAAGTATCGCTGCGTTCAGCGATTCGTTCGCCGCGGTGTCATTGGTTGGCGCGTCATTGATAGCGATCTCCAGCGGAGCGACGCCGGCCGCTTCGAGTGCTGGAAGGATCGAGTCATTCACCACGCCCTCTTCAGCTACCGATGCATAGATCGCAAACGGTCCGTCGAGCAGCCCTTCCTCAGCGAAAGTCTGGGCGGCCTCGAACTCAAAGTCACCGCCAATCTCGGTCGTGAACCAAGGCGCATTGGCCCGAGCCAATAGGTCCTCTGTCATCGTCCCGCCGATGATCGCTTGCCCGTGGCCCTCGACGTAGCACGCAGGAGCGTCGTCGAGGAAGAAGCCCATGACAACGAACACCTCCTCATCCTCGGTTAGCTGCACACACACCGCATCGGCGTTGCCGCCATCGGCCAGCGAAATCGGGGCGAACACCGGCTCCAGAATCCGGCCATTGACTCCGCCGGCGGCGTTATGCATGTCGATCACGGCCCGGTAGTTCGCCTCATAGTCGCCGTGATTGAGCGTCAAACCTTCGATACTTCCTAGGTCGATGTAAGTGATCCCGATCCGGATCGTGTCGTCGGTAACTCCCGGTGCCGGTCCCTCAAGGTCGGCGTAGGGATCAACGTATCCGGCGTCGGGGGCCTCAGTCGTGGACCTGCTGTCGCCTTCGGGCACTTCACCGGCAGATGAGCTGTCGTCCTCAAGGGCCGCGGCCGTGGATGGGCGTTCGTCGTCGGGCGCTTCGGCGGCGGATGGGCTGTCGTCGTCTGCCGATTCGCTGGCCGACATGCTGTCCTCCCCAGGCGCAGTCCCCGCAGGCGTCGTGCCATCGGCTGCGGTTGTCGAAGCGTCTTCGCCGCCCGAAGTGCAGCTGGCGAGGACCAGTCCGAGGGCCAAGAACACGGTAATGAACCCCTTCACTTCATCCCCCCAGATGTATTCTGGCCACCGATCCTGGTATCCGATGGCGTTGGCTGCGAGCTTAACACCCGTTCAACACCCCGACCACCCTCTCTAGGCCGAGGAACCGGTCTGAGATAAGTGCTCTTCCGCGGGCACCAGGTAGTGAATTTGCGCAAAGTCGGCTCGGCCTAGGAGTTCCGGTCTCATGCCGCCTTACAGTCATGGTCGAGTGGGCCGCCTCTTATGACTCAGTATTACGACGAGTACACGCCTTCCTATCCGGATCGGGCGTCGTGGAGCTCTCCCCGGGTGCTTCGGGACCGCGCCGCTCGGCACCCGCACCGCACTTATCTCGACGTGCCGTGGTCCGGCGAGTCTTACACGTTCGCCGAAACCCTCGATCTGGCCGAGCGTGTCGGCTCGGGAATGCTGGTTGCTGGGGCCCAGCCGGGCGACCGGGTCCTGATCATGATCCCGAACTGCTCCGCGTACATTCTCGCGTGGCTGGGGTCGTCGGTCGCCGGCCTCGTGGAGGTACCGATCAATACGGCCTACCGAGGATCGTTCTTGGCCCATCAGGTCCGCACTACAGAACCAGCGCTGGCCGTTATCGCGCCCGAGTTCGTGGAGCGCATCGTTGACGTTCCCGACGCGGTGACGTCCATCCGCCACTACTTCGTCGTCGGAGACGATGCTGCGGTTGCCGCCGCAATCTCCCAACTGAGGGCCGCCGGCTACGAGGCCAGCCCGTGGAAATCGCTTCTCACCGCCGCACGAGCCGAGTTGCCCGATGTGGAGGCTCGCGACCTCGCGTCGGTTTTCTTCACGTCGGGCACCACCGGGCTGTCGAAGGGCGTCATGATGCCGCACGCCCACATGTACCTGTTCGCAGACGAGTGCGTGTCGTTGACCCGGCTAACGGAAGCCGACACGTATATGTCGGTGGGCCCGCTGTTCCATGGGAACTCGCAGTTCCTGGCGGCCTACCCGGCGCTGATCGCCGGTGCCCGCTACGTGTTGCACGAGCGCTTCAGCGCGTCGGAATGGATCGACCAGATCCGAGCGGCAAACGCGACGGTGACCAACTTCGTCGGCGTGATGATGGACTTCGTCTGGCAGCAGGAGCCTCGGCCTGACGATGCCGACAACCATTTGCGCTGCATCTTCGCGGCGCCTACGGCCAGTTCCATCCTCAACCAGTTCAAGGAGCGCTTCGGCGTCGAGGCCTTCGTGGAGGTATTCGGCCTCACCGAGACCTGCATGCCGATCCTTACGCCCTATGGCGTCGACCGCCCACCGGGCGCCGCTGGGCTTCTCAACGCCGACTGGTTTGATATCCGATTGGTGGACTCTGACACCGACGAAGAGGTGCCGGTCGGCGAGGTGGGAGAGCTCATCGTCAGGGGCCGCTATCCGTGGACCACCTGCCAGGGGTACTTCGGCATGCCCGACAAAACCACCGAAGCCTTCAGAAACCTGTGGTTCCACACCGGCGACGGGCTCCGCCGCGACGCCGAAGGCTGGTACTACTTCGTGGATCGCCTGAAGGACGCAATCCGGCGGCGGGGCGAGAACATCTCGTCGTACGAGGTTGAACAAGGTCTGGTTTCCCATCCAGCCCTTGCCGAGGTCGCCGCCATCGGCGTTCCCGCCGACCAGGAGGCCGGAGAAGACGAGGTGATGGTCTTTTTGGTACCCGAGGCGGGCGTCGAGATCAGCACCGAGGAGGTCTGGGCATACGCCGACAAGCAGCTACCGGCCTTCGCGGTGTCCCGCTACCTCCGTTTGGTCGACGAATTGCCGAAGACGCCGTCGGAAAAAGTCCGCAAGATGGTGCTGCGTGAGCAAGGAGTGGACACCGAAACCCACGACCGCGGCCCCCAGCGCCGTCGTAGAAGGAACACGACGAGCTAATGCCGAATTCCACTCGGTTATGAGGAGCTCAGCGGGGCTCTCGGGGCAGGCCTAAGACGCGCTCGCCGAGGATGTTGCGCATGACGTTGGAGGTGCCGCCGGCGATGGTGTACGAGGGGGCGTAACAGATCGCCCGGGTCCAGGGGTCGTCGAGCAGGGCTGCCGGGCCGAGGGTGGCAGCGGCGAACTGGGCTACCCGCTGCTCGTGCTCGGTGCAGAAGGCCTTGGTGGCCGCGCTGAAACCGGCGGGGGCCTGGCCCAGAGCCTCCCGGTACACCAGCAGGCGGCCCACCCGGTACTCGCTCTCCAGCCGGGCGATCTCTTGGCGAACCCGGGGGTCGTCGCGGTCGGCCTTTGACTGAGCGTGGAGGAACAGCGCCCGGTTGGACACCAAGCGGTCGATGCCACCTCGCTCGTGGGCCAACTGCGCCATGGTCTGCTTGAAGGCGTCTCCCTCGGCACCCACCAGGTTCTCGGCCGGCACCCGTACGCCGGTGAAGTAGATCTCGCAGAAGTGCCGGTTGGCAATCATGTCGGTGATGGGGCGCACCTCGATGCCGGGGGTGTCCATGGCCACGATGATCTCGCTGACCCCCCGGTGGGGGGGACCATCGTCGCTGGTGCGGCAGATCAGATAGCAGTAGTCGGCCAAATTGCCGAAGCTGGTCCAGATCTTCTGGCCGTCGATCACAAAGTGGTCGCCGTTGCGGACCGCCCGAGTGCCAATAGAGGCCAGGTCGGAGCCGGCGTCGGGTTCGCTCATGCCGATGCACCAAGTGCTCTCCCCCGCCAGCATCTGAGGCAGGAACTCGGCCTTCTGCTGATCTGTGCCGTAGGCGATGAGCGTCGGCCCCATCTGGCGGTCGGCGAACCACATGGCCGCCACCGGAGCGCCGGCGCTGATCATCTCCTCGGCCACGATCAGCCGCTCGATGGGTGGTCGGGCCCGCCCCCCGTACTCTTTCGGCCAGCCCATGCCGATCCAACCCTCGTCGGCCATAACCCGGGCGAATTCCCTGGAGTAGCCGTTGATCCATGAGTCGTTGTGCCGCCCGAAGCGGGCTACGCCGACAGCAGCAACCTCCCGCGCCCGGTCGCGCAGTTCCAGCAACTCGGGGCTGAGTGCGAAGTCCAACCGACAGATTGCGGTCAGCTGCTAGCTGGAGTCCAGCAGCAGGGCCAGAGCCAGAGTGGAGAAGGAGAAGATCAACGCGGCCACGATGGTGAGCCGGTCGAGGTTCTTCTCGATGACCGTCGACCCCGCAGCCTGCGTTCCGAAGCCTCCGCCAAACATGTCGGAAAGGCCGCCGCCCCGGCCGCTGTGCAGCAGCACCAAAAGCAGCAGCCCCAAGGCCGCAATCACGTCGATAACCACAAGGGCGATGGTCACGGCGGTCAATTCTACCCGCTCCACTGCCCCACTGACCCACCGGACACAAGTGTAGTGTGCTGATCTGCAATGAAGAAGATTCGTCACGGACTGAATGCAATCGGGCGCGGCTTGGCTGCGTCATTCCGCTGGTTGGGGAAGTGGGCTGCCAGAGGCCTCAGAAGCCTCAAATCGATCCGGGCGGTCCTGTCGATTCTTGGGTTGGCGGCGGCTTTCGCAGTCGGAATCCTCGTTTCCCAGATTTGGTCGTCAGACGGCAACGATGATGGTCCCTCAACATCCCCCGCCAGCTCCGCAGAGTCCAACCCCTCGGAGGCAGCTGGCGCCCCGGAAGTCGATGGAGAGCCGTCGTCCGGAGCATCCGGCGACCTGCCAGCGAATGCAGACGACTCTCCAGGGGAATCCGGTTCGAATCAGCAGACAACCGACGGCAACCCACCAGACGACGCTGACCCCGCTCCAGTTGTCCCGGGTCCCGATCCCACCCCTGTCGTGGTCGTATTGGACCAACCGCCGCCGACTTATGAAGAGGCCCTGGCAGTGGCCGCGGCTCTGGCGCCCCGCACGATCTATCCCAGCGAATGCAACTCCCCACTCGACATTCCCGATCTGATGCCCAACGCCCCTCGCGCCTATCGATCCGGGATCCACCAAGGCGTCGACTTCCAGTGCTTTACGCTGGGCCGCTCGGCGGTAGCTGCCCTGGACGGGCGGGTGGTACTGGCCGTGGGCAACTATCAAGACCCCGATTCCGACGACCGTGACGAACTGCTTCGCATTGCTGAGACATTGCGAGCCACGCCCCCCTTCACGCTGTTGAACCTCTACGGCAACTACGTGGTGATCGACCATGGCGTCTTCCCGTTCCTCGGCCATGTGGTGACGGTCTACGCCCACCTCCACGAAGTAGACCCCGATATCCGCGTCGGGGAGAGAATCCAAGCGGGGCAGCGGGTGGGCGAGATCGGGAATCGCGGCACCCACGCGGCCGCCAACGGCGACTTCTACGTAGACCCCCACCTTCACTGGGAGATCCACATCGACAACCTGTACTTGGGCGCAGGCCTGTCGCCTGGACAAACCCGTGAGGTGTACACCACCCTGTTCTCCGAATCTCCCAGATAAGCCACGGGCTGTGGACTAAAGAAATCCAACTCCGCTCTGCAAGAATTTCCGCCATGGATTCGGACTTCATGCGCAGGGCCGTGGAACTGGCCGATTTGGACGCGGTGCGAGTGGCGCTTTTCCAGCACACCGACGACCCGGAGATCGAGGCGCTGCCGCGGATGCTGGAACTCGACGACGACCAGCGCGAGCTGCTGGTGTCCAAGACGGTGGCCTGGCTGGAGGAGAACGCCGGGCCGGGAATGCCCGAAGAGCCGCCGATGCCCCGCCTTCGCCAGCTGATGGACTTCGCCACCAAGGAAGAGATGGGCGACCTGGAGTTCGAGTCCCGGCGCGAGCTGATGGCCTTCAAGCCCTTCCCCTGGACGGTGGACTGGACCGACGGCAAGCCCGAGCTGCCCGAAGGATTCCAGGTGGCCATCATCGGCAGCGGCTTCAGCGGACTGGCCGCGGGTATCCAGATGGAGCTGCTGGGAATCCCCTACGTGATCCTGGAACGCCGCTCCGAGCCCGGCGGCACCTGGAGCCGGCACCGCTACCCGGATATCCGGGTGGACACGATCTCGATCACCTACGAGTTCGCCTTTGAGAAGAACTACCCGTGGCCCGAGTACTTCGGTAAGGGCCAGTTTGTTCGGGAGTACTTGCTCCACATCTCACGCAAGTACGGCATGTACGACAACACCCGGTTCGACCACGACTTGAAGCGGGCCACCTACGACGAGAGCCGCGACGTGTGGGTGCTCGAGGCCGGCACCCCCGACGGCATCGAAACCATTGAGGCCAACGTGGTGATCAACGCGGTCGGGGCCTTCGCCAACCAGAGAACCCCCAATTTCGAGGGCTTCGAGGACTTCCCCGGTCGGACCATCCACCCGTCGCAGTGGCCTGAGGACTATGACTACCGCGGCGAGCGGATCGCCGTCATCGGCAACGGCTCGACCGGAGTGCAGCTCCTCTCCCCCATCGCCGAAGAGGCCGAGCAGGTGTACGTCTTCCAGCGCTCCAAGCAGTGGATCAGCCCCCGGCCCAAGTACGGCGAGCCCATCGAGCCGGAGGTGCGCTGGCTGCTCGACAACTTCCCGGGCTACTGGAATTGGTGGCGTTATATGGCCATCGCCGCGCTGTTCAAGACCCACGACCAGCTCATTCCCGATGAGGAATGGCAGGCCCAAGGGGGCTATTGGAACAAGGTGAACGACCAGCTTCGCTCCTTCCTCACCAACTACATCCACGAGCAAACCGACAACGATCCCGACCTCGTCGACCGGCTGATCCCCGACTACGCGCCCTTCTCCCGGCGTCCTGTGGTGGACAACGGCTGGTACCGGGCCCTCACCCGCGACAACGTTGAGCTGATAACCGACCCGATCGTCCGGTTCACCCCCGAGGGCGTGGAGACCGAAGATGGAACCGTTTACGAGGTGGACACCGCCATCACCGCCATCGGCTTCGAGATCGTCCAGTTCCTGTACCCGGCCGACTACATAGGCCGCGATGGACTGAACGTGCACGACTTCTGGTCCAAGGACGGTCCCCGCGCCTACATCAGCATGATGGTGCCGAAGTTCCCCAACATGTTCATGCTGTACGGCCCCAATTCCCAGCCCCTGTCGGGCGGAACGGGCCTACCCATCTGGTATCAGGTGTGGTCGGGCTACGCGGGCCAGTTGATCGTGCGGATGCTGGAAGAGGGCAAGTCCAGCGTGGAGGTCACGATGGACGCCTACGAGCGCTACAACGAGGCGCTGGACAAGGAGGCCTCCAAGCTCCTGCTGATGCACGAGATGGGGTCTCCGGGCAACAACTACTACGTCAACTCAACCCACAACCGGCTTCAAATGAGCGCCCCCTGGTACGGCCCCGAGTACCACCGCCTCTGCACCGAGGTGGAGTGGGACGACCTGGAGATCACCTGATCAGATTCAAAGGTTCGGCCCACTGGGCCTAGCCTCCCCTGGCGAAGATCCCGCTTCTGCCTATTGGAGTCGGAAGCGGACGATGCGGGAGAAGCTTTCGGCTTCTAGGGAGGCACCGCCGACGAGGGCACCGTCGATGTCGGGCTGGGCCATGAGCTCGGCGACGTTGACGGGTTTGACCGAGCCGCCGTATTGGACTCGAACGCTTGCGGCGGCGTCGGCGCCGAAGTTTGCTCGAACTCGATCACGGATGAGGGCGCAGCCTCCTTGGGCATCGGCGGGGGTGGCGGTGTGTCCGGTGCCTATGGCCCACACCGGCTCGTAGGCGATCACCATGGCCCCCACCTGATCCCGCTTGAGCCCGGCCAGACCGGCGTCCACCTGGGTGGTGATGCGGTCCTCGGTCTGGTCGGATTCCCGTTCCTCCAGGGTCTCCCCGCAGCACATGATCGGGGTCATGCCCGCACCCAGGATGGCGTTGAGGCGGCGGTTCACGTTCTCGTCGGTCTCGCCGAAGAGCTGGCGGCGTTCGGAGTGGCCGGCAATCACATAGCTCACCGCCAGCTTGGCCAGCATGGCGGGCGACACTTCTCCGGTGAACGCCCCGCTCTCCTCCCAGTGGCAGTGCTGGGCGCCCAGAGCGATGGGAATGTTGTCGGCATCCAGCACCGTCTGGGCCGACCGCAGGTTGGTGAACGGCGGGTGGATGGACACGTCGGCCGACTCGTAGTCGGCGTGGTCGAGGGCATACGAGAGCTTCTGGATGAGCTGGATGGCCTCCAGATGGTTCATGTGCATCTTCCAGTTGCCGCTAATCAGCGGCTTGCGTTCAGCCATCGTGTCCCTCCTCGGGAGTTCCAACTGATTCTCTCAGTGCTCTCAAGCCGGGCAGGTCGCCCTGCTCGATCAATTCCAACGACGCCCCGCCGCCGGTGGACACGTGGTCCATCTCCCGATCCAAGCCGAATTGGCGGACCGCGGCGGCGCTGTCGCCCCCACCCACCACGGTGAAGGCGCGGCTGTCGGCCAGCGCTTGGGCTACGACTTTCGTGCCCGCTGCAAACCTCGGGTCTTCGAACAGCCCCATGGGGCCGTTCCACAGCACGGTGCCAGCCTCGGCGATGAGGTCGCTGAACTCGGCCGCGGTGCCCGGGCCGATGTCCAATCCCTTCCAGTCGGGGTGCAGGTCCACTCCGGCCTGCACCACCCGCTCCCCCGGCGCAAGCGCGGTGATGTCGGAGGGGAGCCGGATAGGTGCGCCCGAACTCAGCAAACGGCCGCATGCCTCAATCTGGTCGGGCTGGAGCAGCGAGTCGCCCACGCTGTGGCCTTGGGCCGCCAGGAAGGTGAAGCACATGCCGCCGCCGATCACCACCTCGTCGGCTGTCTCCAACAGGGCATCGATCACCCCCAGCTTGTCGCTGACCTTGGCCCCGCCCAACACGGCAACAAACGGGCGCTTGGGTTTGGCCCGCAGCCCCAATAGCACCTCGGCTTCTTTGGCCAGCAGGCGGCCCGCTGCGCTGGGCACATAGCGGGGCGGTCCCACGATGGAGGCATGGGCTCGATGAGACGCTCCGAAGGCGTCGTTCACGTAGCCGTGGCAGCCCTCCACCAACCGCTGCACGTAACCATCGTCATTGCCGGTCTCGCCCGGATCGAAGCGCAGGTTCTCCATTAGTTCAACTCCAGGGGCCAGTTCCCCTAGCCGGGCTTGCACCGGGGCCAGCGAATACTGGGGGTTGGGCTTGCCATCGGGACGGCCCAAGTGGCTGCACGCCACCACCGCGGCCCCTTGGCCGGTGAGCCAGCGGATGGTGGGCAGCGCGGCCTTTATGCGGAAGTCGTCGGTAATCTGGCCACCAGCGTCAAGCGGAACGTTGAAGTCGGCCCGCAGAAGGATCCGGCGGCCGTCCAGGCCGCCGAGGGACTCGCCCAGCGTTTCCAGTGTGGGAAGCACTCCGGCGCTCAGCCGCCCGCCGCGCCCACGATCGAGACCAGATCCACCAGCCGGTTGGAGTAGCCCCACTCGTTGTCGTACCAACCGGACACCTTGACCAGATTGCCGAGGGCCATGGTCAGACCGGAGTCAAGGGTGCAGGAAGCGGGCGAGCCGCATATGTCGGCCGACACCAGCGGGGCCTCGCTGTAATCCAGCACCCCGGCCAGGGGTCCATCGGCCGCTGCGGCGGCGAAGGCGGCGTTGACGTCGTCGGCCGAAGGCTCACCCTGCACCACGGCGGTGAAGTCGGTGAGGGAGCCGTTGGGAATAGGCACCCGAAGAGCGATGCCGTCGAGCAGGCCATTCATGGCCTGGAGCACCAGCCCGGTAGCACGGGCGGCCCCGGTGGATGTGGGCACGATGTTCACCGCGGCGGCTCGGGCCCGACGCAGATCGGAATGGGGACCGTCCACCAGCGCCTGGTCTCCGGTGTAGGCGTGGACGGTGGTCATCAGGCCCCGCTCCACTCCGAAGGCATCGTCGAGCACCTTGACCATGGGCACGAAGCAGTTGGTGGTGCAGGAGGCGTTGGACACCACCAGATGGTTGTCGGGGTCGAAATCGCCGTCGTTCACCCCCACCACGAAGGTGGCATCGGCCCCCGACGCCGGCGCGGAGACGATGACCCTCGGGGCGCCGGCATCGAGATGGGCGGCTGCCTTGTCCCGAGCGGTGAAGAACCCGGTGGACTCCACCACCACGTCCACACCCAAGTCGCCCCAGGGAAGGTCGGCCGGATTGCGCTCCGAAAGCACTTGCAAGGTGCTGCCCCCGATCTCCAGTGCCCCGTCCACCACGGCAACCGGATCGGAGAATCGGCCCATCACCGAGTCGTACTGCAACAGATGAGCCATGGTTTCCAGGCTGCCCAAGTCGTTTACGGCCACGAATTCCAGGTCGGCACCGGCCTGCCGGGCTGCTCTGAAGAAGTTCCGCCCGATGCGGCCGAACCCGTTGATTCCCACGCGAATGCTCATGCGGCTGAGACTAACGGCCCACCCGCCGAATTCTGATGATGGGGACGAACGAAATCAGCCATACTCACCCCAGCCCAGAATTGCCGGTTAGAAGCTGTGCCCTAGCGCAAGCTTCATCGGCAATTACACATTGCGGTGTATGATGGTGTTGTGAGTCGGACCAACATCGATATCGACGATGAGCTCATTGAGCGTGCCATGCAGACATTCGGGCTTCGCACAAAGCGCCAGGCGGTGCATCTCGCCCTGGAGCGCCTTCTGGGTGGCGGACCGATGACCGTTGAAGAGCAATTGGAAATGGAAGGCATCGGCTGGGACGGCGACCTCGACACCATGCGCGCCAACCGGTTCGCCGATTGGGGCAGCAGTGCTGATAGCTGATACCTCTGCCTGGGTCGACTTCTTGTCTGCGGCAGGCTCTCCCCAGGCCCAGAGGATGCGCCAGGCGATTTCCGATCAAGAGGTGATCACCCTTGACCCGATCCTGCTAGAGGTCATGGCCGGCGCCCGCCGAGATGCCGTCGCCCGAACTCAACGGCTGCTGGAAGCCCAGCAACACGAGGCGCTCTCCCCCAAGCTCGACTGGCTCGACGCTGCAACGATCTACCGTGAACTCAGGTGGCGGGGAATCACCATTCGCTCGCAAACCGATGCCCTCATCGCGGCCGTCGCCATCCGCCTCAATGTGCCCGTACTCCACCACGACCGCGACTATGACCGCATCGCCGAGCACACCCCCCTCCAACTCGTCGAAATCTGAACCCGCCTTCTGGCGAACCTGGTTTGATGCAAACAATCCGAATAGGTGTCGCACGGCGTGCTACAGTGGAAGTGTGAGCCGTGAGATTAGCCAGCGGGAGTTGCGGAACAACAGTGGGAAGATCATGCTCGAACTGGACGAAGGCAAGACGTTCACGGTGACTCGCAATGGCGTTCCGGTAGGCGAGCTGAGTCCGCTGCGCCGCCACCGCTTCATTTCCGCTGAAGCTGCGGTGGAGCTCTTCCGGACTGCCCCCAGCGTTGACTACTGGGATCTTCGGGCCGACCTCGACGCCGTTGCCGACCAAGATCCATCTCCTCGTGCCTGAGACGCCCAGACCACCTCGCGGGCTGCTGGACACTTCGGTGATTATCGATCTTGAACACATCGAGGCATCGGCCCTCCCGCACGAGGTCGCTATCAGCGCCATGACTTTGGCTGAGCTGGCAGCTGGCCCGCATGCCGCAAACGACCGAGTGGAGCGAGGCCGGAGGCAAGATCGTCTTCAGCGGACAGAGGCTGCGTTCGATCCTCTGCCATTCGATGTCGATGCCGCCCGGGCCTACGGACGAGTCTTCTCCGCGGTCCTCAGCGCCGAGCGGAAACCCCGCGGGGCAAGGGCGGTCGATCTGATGATCGCTGCGACCGCTCTCGCCGCCGACTTGCCCCTCTACACTCGCAACCCCAATGACTTTGCAGGCTTGAATGAGATTGTCGACATCGTGCCCGTCTGACGGCAACCGGAATCTCGCATAATGCGGATAGTCGACCTGTTGGAGCGGGATGCGGCGCTCTACCCCGAGCGGACTGCGGTAGCGGTTGCCGGAGGGCCATCTGCTTCCTTTGGGGAGCTGCACGACCGAGTTCTCCGGCTGGCCAGCGGTCTGGAGACTGCGGGGGTGGGGACTGGCGACCGGGTGGCGCTCATGGCCGACAACGGGCTGGTCTTTTTCGACGTCTACCTGGCGGTGGCCTATCTGGGCGCGGCGGCAGTGCCGCTCAACACCCAGCTCACCGATCCCGAGCTGTCCTACATCCTGTCGAACGCCGAGCCCATCCTCACCGTGGCAACCGGCCCATATGTCGAACGCCTGAAGGCCATCGGCGCCACCGGCCCGGTGATCAATGCCGACGGCGACTCTTACGTAAGCCTGCTGGCGTCGGAGCCCTTCGCCGATTTGGATCGCGCTACCGAACAAGACACCGCGTTGATCATCTACACCAGCGGAACCACCGGGAGGCCGAAAGGGGTGTGCCTCACCCAGCGGGGCTTGGCCTTCAACGGGCTGACCATGGCCCTGGTGCAGCGGTTCCAACCCGATGATGTGTTCTTGTCCACCACGCCGCTTTACCACGCGGCCACCGGCACCCGGGTGTGCTCGATGCTGGCCGACGGCCAGACCCACGTGGTGCTGCGCTCCTTCTCGCCGGAGTCGTTCTTCGCCGCGGTGGCTGAGCACCGGGTGACCATCTCGATCCTGGTTCCCGCGCAGCTGCGCCGCATTCTCGACCATCCCGGCTTTGCGGAGGCCGACCTGTCCAGCCTGCGGCTCATCGTCTACGGCGCAGCCCCGACTGCCGGGCCGCTCATCAAACAGGCCTATGAGCGCTTCGGGTGCGGGCTCTACCAGGGCTACGGCATCTCCGAATGCGTTACCAACCTCACCGGACTGCTGCCCGAAGACCACGACCTGGCCATGGCCGGACGCCCCGAGTTGCTCGACTCGTGCGGGCGCGTCGTGCCCGGGGTCCGGATCGAACTCCATGACGAGAACGGGGCCGAGGTCGCTCCCGGAGAGGTGGGCGAGATATGGGTGAAAAGCGAGAAGGTGATGGCCGGCTACTGGCGCAACCCCGACCAGACGGCTGAAGCTCTGGTCGACGGGTGGCTGCGAACCGGGGATCTGGGCCGCATAGATGGTGACGGCTATCTCTACATCGTCGGCCGGTCCAAAGACATGCTCATCAGCGGCGGCGTCAACATCTACCCCAGCGAGATCGAGGCCGTGCTCTACGACCACCCAGCAGTTGCCGAAGTAGCGGTGGTCGGGCACCCAGACCCCGAGTGGGGCGAGCGCCCGGTGGCCTTCGTCGAGCTCCGACCCGAAGAGTCGCTCGACGGGCTGGCGGATTGGTGCGCAGAACGATTGGCCAAGATCAAAGTCCCCGACGAATTCATCGCCGTCGACAGCTTCCCCCGCACCGTCACCGGCAAAATCCGCAAAGTAGAACTCCGAGAACACCTCGCCGCCGGCTGACCGGACAAGCCGGCCGGCCTAAACGGCTACCCGAGGCGGGGCTTGATCTCCTCGTCGGCGTCGATGTCGATTTCTAGGAGTAGGGATTGGTAGGACTTGCCGTGGGGGTCGGTTCGGAGACTCATGGACACTCCTCCTCCGAGCGCCTCGGTCATCACGAAGTTCAGGCCCTTGGTGCCGGGCAGCTCGTAGCGGGTGATCTCGCCCTTGACCAGGCTGCCGAACTTGTCCCGCACCTTTTCCACGGTGAGCTCGCGCCGCAGCACCTCCCAGTTTGCGTCGTCGTACACAAACACGCACAGGTTCACGATGTCGCCCTTGTCGCCGGAGCGGCTGTAGGCGAACTCCCGCAGCTTCATGCCTCAATGACCTCGGTGATCAGCTTCACATCCTCACGGGGCAACAGGGCGGGGGTGACCCCGATGGCCGGCGCCATCTGGGTGGTGACCCCGCCGCCCCCGGCCGGTCCCATCCACAGGAATTGCCCCTCGAAAGCCACCGCGTCGGCCGTCTCCCGATCGTCGCAGCGGGCCGCAATGCGAAGCCGCACCTCAGCCGGGTCGCCGCCGGGAAGCTGGCCGTCGAACAGGGCGCTCATCCCGTGGAAGTCGTAGCGGATCTCGTCGATGCCCAACTGGTACGGCTCCAGGCGCTTGGCCACCACCTCCGCGGCCAGTTGAGCCCGCTCCACGCAGCCCGCGCCGCCGTAGGAGATCTCGGTCACCACCTTCCACCCCTGGTCCACCCCCACCAGCACCTTGAGAGAGTCGGGGCGGGGGCGGCCCGAGGCACCGCCGACCCGCACCCGGTTCGGACCCACTTCCTCCACCCACACTTGTGAGAAGTCCGCGGTGCTGTCGGGGGTGAGATAGGCCGCCGGGTCGTGGATCTCGTAAGCCAACTGCGTCTTCATGGTGCCTATGTCCACCGCCCCGCCGGTGCCCTCCAGCTTGGTGATGACCAGCTCGTCCTCGCTCACGTGGGCCAGGGGAAAACCGAGGTGGACGATATCGTCCAGCACCCGGTAGGGCGGATCCACATAGTTCCCGCCGGTGGCGTGGGTGCCGCACTCCAGAAGATGGGCCACCAGGGTTGCGGTGCCCATCTTCTCCCAGTCGTCCAGCGCCCAGCCCATCTCATAGGCGATCGGCCCCACATAGAGCGACGGGTCGGCGACGCGGCCGCCGAGGATGAACTGCGCGCCTTCTTCTAAGAGCTCCACGATGGGATCGGCGCCGATGTAGGCGTTGGCCGAAACCACCTGGGCGGCGATGGCCTGGGCGGTCACCCCCATCTCGGGCAGCTCCAAGTCCTGGTCGAGCACATGGTCGAGCACGTCGTCTCCGTGGATCACCCCCACCCTCACCCCGGTGACGCCGTTGAGCTTCAGCCCTCGAAGCACGTCATCGGCCGCGGCGGCCGGATTGGCGGCGCCGAAGTTGCCCACCATCTTTCCGCCCCGGCGCAAGAACCCGGCGAAGCGGCGCATGAGCTCGGGGATTCGCTGATCGTGTCCCGCGGTCTCGTCATCAAGGCGGCGCACTTGAGCCAGCGCCATGGTCCGCTCTGCCAAGCAGTCGAAGCCCATGTATTGCACCAGGCCGCTGTCGGCCAGCTCCTGGGCCCAGTCCAGCCGATCGGTGGAGTACGCCGACCCGCTGCCGATGGAGATGCTCCTGCTCATTGCTGAGCCCTTTGGATGAGCTCGAACACTTCGCGGGGCCCGAGGGGGAACGTGTCCACCTGCACACCGAGAGGGGCCAGAGCGTCGGCCACGGCATTGGCTACCGCCGCGGGGGCGCCGATGGTGCCTCCCTCCCCCATTCCCTTGAAGCCCCCCTCGGTGTTCGACAAAGTCTCGATGTGGCCGCACTCGATGGGCGGCAACTCCGGGGCGCTGGGTATGAGGTAGTCCATGAAGGTGGATGCCAGCGGGCTGCCTTGGTCGTCGTAGGCCATGTTCTCCCACAGTACGCCGCCGATTCCCTGCACCACGCCGCCGGCGATCTGGCCGTCGACCACCATGGGGTTGATCATGCGCCCGCAGTCCTCGCTGACCACGAAGCGCTCCAGGGACACCAGGCCGGTTTCGATGTCCACCTCGCAGATGCAGACGTGGGTGGCGTTGGAAAACGTGAACACATTGGGCGGCTGATACCGGTTGCTGGCCTCCAGCCCCGGTTCCATGCCCGCGGGGAGCTGGTCGGTGCTGCGGTAGGCGATCCCGGCGATCTCGCCCAGCGTGATGCTTCGGGCAGGGGTGCCGACCACCGAGGCCACCCCGTCGCTCACCTCGATGTCAGCGGCGGCGGCCTCCAGAAGGTGGGCGGCAATCTCTGCCACCTTGGCGTGCAGCTCGCGGGCCGCGCCGATGGCCGCGCCACCGCCGATGACCGCTGACCGGCTTCCGCCGGTGCCAGCCCCGAAAGGGGTGGCAGCGGTATCGCCCTGCACGAACTCGATGTCGTCCAGCGCGCAACCCAGATGTTCGGCCACCAGTTGGCCCATGGTGGTGGCCAGGCTCTGCCCGTGGTCACCGCTGCCCATGAAGATTCGCACTTTGCCGGCAGGGTCTATCCGGATGGTGACCTGCTCGGTGGCCAACGATGCCCACGCCATGCCCGAGGGCTCCACATAAGAGCTGATGCCCAAACCGAGGTAACGGCCCTGGGCCCGGGCCTTCTGCTGGCGCTGGCGGAACCCGTCGTAGTCCACCATCTGGGCGGCCTGGTCCAGGCACTCCCGCAGCGACACGTTCTCGTACACCATGCCGGTGGCGGTGGTGTAGGGAAGCTCGTCGGCGGTCACCGTGTTGCGGCGCCTCAGATCCAGCGGGTCGATGCCCAGCTCGCGGGCCACATGGTCCATCATCTGCTCACGGGCGGTGGTCTCGCTCAGCCACGGCCCCCGATAGGCGGCTCGCCCGACGGTGTTGGTGTAGGCCGACCGGCTGGCAAAACCGTAGAGAGGAACGCGATACGGGCCGGGGAAGAATCGGGCCAGGTTGCCCGACGCGCTGCTGTGCCCGCCCACCGCATAGGCCCCCACGTCCTCCACATGGCGCACCCGGCATCCGAGGATCCGGGCATCGGTGTCCAATGCCATAGCCACCTCGAGCACCTCGGCCCTAGCCTGGTTGGCCGAGATCAGGTTCTCGCTGCGGTCCTCGATCCACTTGATTGGCCGGCACAGCTGCCGGCTGGCCAGCACGATGCAATCCTCGTCCCGGGTGACCATCATCTTCTGGCCGAACCCGCCGCCGATGTCGCCCATCCGCACGTGGACCTGGTGGTTGGCGATTCCGAGCAAGTTGGCGAAGTGGATGTGGTACTCGTGGGGATTCTGCGACGACACCCAGGCTTCGAGCTTGTCGGCGAACGGCGTCCAGCTGGCGATGATGCCGCGGGGCTCCATCGGAGCGTTGGTGGCGCGTGACTGGGTGAACGTGCGGGTAACCACATGGGCCGCCGACTGGAAGGCCGCGTCTAGCTCCGGAGGGTCGGTTGGCGGCATCGACTGGGCCTCGTTGGAGTCTCGCTCCGGGTGGACCAGATCAACGCTGTTCTCCAAGGCGACCTGTGCCCCGATTACTGGCGTTTGTGTCTCTATGTCCACCTCGACCAATTCGGCGGCATCCCAAGCGGCATACGGGCTGTCGGCCACGACCACGGCCACAGGCTCGCCCACAAAACGGACGTCTCCATCAGCCACGGCCCGCAACGGCGGATAGGGCACTAGGTCGCCGATCAGCGCGGCGAACATCGGCCCGGCCAGCGGGTTCAGCTCCGTCGCAGTGAGCACATCTACCACCCCGGGATGGGCCCTGGCCGCCTGAGTGTCAATGCCTCGGATCACTCCCCGGGCCACGCTGCTGCGCACGAACCGGGCGTGAAGCATGCCCGGCACCTCCATGTTGGCGATGTAGGTGCCCCGCCCCGCGGTGAGCCGCCGGTCCTCCTTGCGAAGAACCCGCTGTCCGATGAACCTTCCGGCGCTCACTGGGTCATCGGGCCAAGTAGCCACCGTCAACCGGGAGTGCCACGCCGGTAACGAAACTGCTGGCATCGCTGGCCAAAAACAGCGCCACTTCGGCGATCTCCTCGGGCTGCGATGGGCGCTGCAAAGGCACCGAAGTCTCCAGAAACTCCTTCATCAGGGGTTTGACGTCGGTGCCAGGCTCTCGTCCGAAGAACAGCGGAAGCATGGGTGTGTCCACCGGGCCGGGGCAGATGACGTTGGCCCGTACCTTGGGGGCTAGGGCCAGAGCCAGCGACTTGCCGAACGTCACGATTGCTCCCTTGGTCATCGAGTACAGCGGCGAGAACGGCGAGCCCACCACCCCGGATGTGGAAGCGGTGAGGATGATCGACGCGTTGCCCGACGCCTCCAACAGGGGCACCGCCCGGGCAACGGTGAAGAAGGCCGATTTCATGTTGATGGCCGCGGTCTCCTCGTAGTCGGCCTCGCTCATGTCGAGCCCGGCCGGTCCGGGTATGCCGGCGTGGGCGTAGAGAACGTCGATCTTGCCGTGAGTCGAGCCGACCTCGGCCATCAACCCTTCAATCTGAGCCACATCGCTGACATCGACGGTGAAGGCGCTGGCCGCGCCCCCCGCATCGGCGATCAAATCCACGGTCTCCGCGGCGGCATCGGCGCGAAGATCAGCCACCACCACATGAGCACCCTCGCCAGCCATGCGCCGGGCCGCGGCCCGGCCCATGCCTGAACCGGAAGCGGTTATAACCGCTACTCTTCCATCGAGCACTCCCATTGAAACCCCCGTGAGCAAGAACTCTTCCATTTACGATGATCGATTTAGCCGTCGCAGCAAGGAAAGAACGCCATGAACGCACATGACCCGCTAGACGGCCTGAAGATTATCGACTGCGATTCCCATTTCACCGAGCCGCCGGAGCTGTGGACGGCCCGGGCCCCCGCCGCCATGCACAACCGAGTGCCGGTGCAGAAGACGGTCGACGGCATCACCGCGTGGTATCTCGACGGCCAGGTGTGGGCCAGCACCGGCGGGAACACCATCCAAACCGGGCACGAGAAGATCCTGGGCAGCCACGTGGTCCAGCCCTTCGACGTCATCGACACCAGCGCCTGGGCCGTGAAGGAGCGGCTCGAACTCTGCGACGAGATCGGGGTCCACGCCCAGATCCTGTACCCCAACGGCGTCGGATTCTCCTCCAACCACGTCTTCGCCATCGAGGACCTGGCCCAGCGGCGGATGGTTCTGGAGATCTACAACGACTTCTTCGTCGACGTGCAGCACGAGTCCAACGGCTGGCTGTTCCCGCAAGCCATGCTCCCGATCTGGGACATGGAGTTCACCGTGGCGGAGATGACCCGGCTGCTGGACAAGGGCGTCACCGGGTTCACCCTCTCCGACAAGCCCGAGATGGTGGGCCTCCCCGAGCTGTGGGAGCCCTACTTCGACCCCATGTGGGACCTGTTCAACCAGTCGGGAGCGGTGGCCAACTTCCACATCGGCGCCGGCATGAGCCGGGCCGAGATGGAGAGCATCCGAGGCGCCCGCTTCCAGCAGGCCCGGGTGGGCGGCGAAGCCGGATCCGACGACCTGCCCCGGCCCATTCCCGTGGCCCCCAACACCTGGTGGGGGCAGTTCGACCACCAGCGTCGCCTCGCCATCCACGCCACCCAGATGTACATGAGCAACGTGCGCATCATCGTCAACCTGTGCATGAGCGACCTGTTCGACCGCTACCCCAACCTCAGAGTCGTCTCGGCCGAGAGCGGCATCGGCTGGGTCCCTTTCATCCTCGAAGCCCTCGAGTACCAGTACGACGAGATGGTCACCGAAGCCCACGAGCTGGCCCTCAACTCCCGTCGCCCCCGGGAGTATTTCAACGACCACATCTGGGTCATGTTCTGGTTCGAGCGGTCGGCCCCGGCCAAGCTCATCGAAGACGTCGGGGTCAACAATGTGCTGGTAGAGACCGATGTCCCCCATCCGACGTGCCTGTTCCCGGGCGCCCGGGAGCACTTCGCCCGGGTGCTGGCCGACGTCGATCCCCATGTCCGCCGTCGAGTGCTCCAGGACAACGCCGCCGAGCTCTACGGCATAGACGTCTAGGGGTTCCCATGCAGTTCGGCATGATCATCAGCGACGTGCCGCGTGAGGTGGACCCCCTCGAGCAGTTCGACGGCATCCTGCGCCAAGTGGAGGCTGGACAGCGCAACGGCCTCAGCCATTTCGTCATCGGCCAGCACTTCTTGTACGGCGACCTGCGGTGGCTCCAGCCGGTTCCCCTCCTCGCCCGCCTGGCCGCCGAGATCGACGACCACGTGCGGCTGGCCACCACCGTGCTGCTGGCCCCCAAGTACCACCCGGTGATCCTGGCCGAGGAGCTCGCCACCCTCGACATCGTCACCCGGGGCCGCCTCGACGTCGGCCTCGGGCTCGGATACCGGAGCGAAGAGTTCGACTTGATGAATGTCCCGATCAGCAAGCGGGTGAGCCTGTTCGACGAGTGCCTCGACATCATGAAGCTGTGCTGGGCCATGGAGGACTTCGACTACCACGGCCAGCATTGGCAGATTCAAGGTGCCACGCCCCATATCCGATGCGTGCAGCAACCCCATCCCCCTATTTGGATGGGCGCGCACTCCCGCAAGGGCGCTCGGCGGGCGGGCCGAGTGGGCGACCGGTTCATCATCCCGCCGGAGTACGACATCCATGAGATGCGGGTCCGTTTGGGCATCATGGCCGCCGGATTCGCCGAGCGGGGCAAACCGATGGGCCATCAGCCCCTGCGCCGAAACGCCTTCGTGGGCGCCACCAACGAGGAAGCACGAGCCAGATTCGTGGATGTCAGCAAGGAGCGCTACCTGGCGTATGCCCGAAAGGAGCTCGACATACTGGACGAGGAAGCGCTCATGGGCAACTTCTTCGAGGAGGTGAGGCACTCGGTGGCGGTGGGCACGGCCCAAGAGGTGATCGACCACTTCACCGAGGTGGCCCGTGAGCTGCCAATAGACCCGTTCGTGGTTAAGCCCCAGTGGCCCGAGATGCACATCGACGAGGTGATCGACTACCTCGACACCATGGGACGAGAGGTCATTCCGGCGCTGGCCGAAGTCCCGCCCATGCCCGTAGAGGACATCCCCGCCTCACTGACCCCCGTGGCCGACGAGGTGGCCGAGGCACTGGAGGCCATGTGACCGCAGCATCATTCGACGAGGCCATCGCCCACACGCCGTTGGGCGACGGGCGCTTCCTCACCTCCACTCCCCCGTCGTGGATGGCCTCGGGCCGCGTTCCCGCCGGGCTGGTGGAAGCGCAGTTGATGGCCGGACTGGCGGCCACGGTCACCGACCCCCAGTACCGGCCGCTGTCGTTCACCGCCCATCTGCTGCGAGCGCCGGGGGAAGGCGACTACGAGGTGCAGACGGATGTGCTCCGCACGGGCCGCACGCTCATCAGCACGTCGGCCCGGGTGGTGCAGGGCGACAAGCTGATCGCCACCGCGTTGGCCAGCTTCGCCACCGACCGGCCCAGCCCCGAGTTCGACGAGTTGCCCATGCCCGAGGTGGCACCGCCCACCCCGGGTCGGGAGACCGACGGCTACGTTCCCGAGTTCGCCTATCCGTACGGCGACAACGTGGTCATGCAAGACCGCCTCGGGCCGAGACCATTCACCGCGCCCAATGGCCCCATGGAGCGGGTGGGATGGGCCGGCTTCGCCCAGGCCCGCCCCATCGACGCCCCCGGTCTGCTGATGATCGGCGATATCGGGATGATGGGCTGGTGGGTGCGCCTCGACCGCATGTACACCACCGCCACCCTGGACCACACCACCTATTTCCGGGCCGATCTGTCCCAGGCAAAGGCCGACGACATGGTGCTTCTGCGGTCGCGCACCGGGTTGGTCCGCGGCGGCTACCTGGATTGGGACCTCGACATCTGGGCCCCTGACGGCACCCTGTTGTGCCAATCCCGCCAAATCCTGGCCATCCTCGGATGACCTGACGATGACCCGGCCCGCGCCGCTGCGCATCGTCGACTTCTCCACCCACTTGTCGGGGCCCCTGGCCTCGCACCTGCTGGTGGAGATGGGCGCCGATGTCATCAAGGTCGAACACCCGGTTCAGGGCGACGGCAACCGGGGCAACGACCCCAAGATCGCCGGGGTCAGCGATCTGCACCTCGCCCTCAACCCCGGCACCCGCAGCATCGCAATCAGCACCAACTCGCCCCACTGGGCCGACGTGGTGGCCGGGGTCACTGCCTGGGCCGACGCGGTGATCGTCGGCGCCCGCCCCAAGGACGCCGTTCGCCGGGGACTCGACTTCCACACCCTCCTCGAGGCCAACCCGCAGCTCGTGTATTGCGTGATCTCGGGCTACGGGCTGGCCGGACCGTGGGCGGAGTACAAGGCCCACGGCCAGAACATGGACGCGCTGGCCGGCCGGGTTGAGGTGGAGTGGAACGAGGGCCAGCCCCAAACCAGGGTCGGGTGGCGCTCGGCCGGAGTGCTGCTGGCCGGGGTTTTCGGCGCCATGGGGGTGCTGGCCGCCATCGTCAAGCGAGACCGGGGCGGCGGACCCCAATTCGTGCACACCTCCATCTGGAACACCGCACTGTGGTGGAACTGGCGAGACGTGAACACCTGGGTGAACAACGACGAGCCCTGGCACGAGTACCGCTCGCTGGGGTCGCGCTATGCCATGTACGCCACCTCCGACCACCGCGCCCTGCTCATCTGCCCGCTGGAGAGGGTGGCCTGGGAGCGGTTCTGCGACCTCGCCGAGCTGCAACAACTCAGGGCGCGGGGAGAGTGGACCCACAGCATGGACTTCGGATACGACGACGAGTTCCCGCTGATCGCCGAGGCCATCAGCCAGCGCACCTTCGACGACTGGAACCGCCTTCTCGACGAAGCCGAGATCCCCTTCGCCCCCATACTCACCCTCGACGAGGCGGTCAGCAGCGACCACGCCGCCGTCAACCGGGTGCTCCGGGGCACCGAGCTTCCCGGAGGCCGAGTTCAAATGGCCGCCTCACCGGTGCAGCTCTCCTCGAGCCCCGACGAAGCCGCCCAACCCGACCTGTCCGACCTGCCGCCGCCCCCCGACCTGGGCGCAGACACCGCCGATATCCTCGCCGAAATCGGGTTGGACAAGCTGATTGGAGAAGACCTGTCGGGAGGCCGGGCATGACCAAGCCCCTCGACGGAATCCGGGTGCTCGACTTCACCCGCCACATGGCCGGCCCCTACGGCACCATGATTCTGGGCGACTATGGGGCCGATGTCATCAAGGTGGAGAGCCTCCCCCATGGTGACGGCGCCCGCGGCGTGGGCACTGCGTTCATCGACGGCGAGAGCGCGCTGTTCCTAATCTGGAATCGGGGCAAGCGCAGCCTCGCTCTGGACATGCGCAAACCAGAGGGGCTCGAGGCGGTTCATCGCCTGGCCGCCACCGTCGACGTGGTGGTCACCAGCTACCGGCCCGGCGTGGCCGACGAGATCGGCATCGGCTACGACGCTCTGTCGGCTATCAACGATCAGATTGTGTACATCTCCCTCACCGCCTTCGGACCGGACGGCCCGCTGGCCCCCTATCCGGGAACCGACCCGGTGGTCCAAGCGGTCTCGGGGGTCATGTCGGTGACGGGAGAGCCTGATCGGGGGCCCAACCTGGTGGGGGTCCCAATGGCCGATTTCACCGGCGCCTTGGTCACCGCCCAGGCCGCCATGCTCGGCCTGTTCGCCCGACAGCAAACCGGCAAGGGCCAGCTCATCGATGTCTCGATGCTCTTCGCCCTGATGTCGTCGCTCACCACCCGGCTGGCCTCGCACTGGGTGGACGGCGAGGATCCCGGGCGCCATGGCAGCGCCCACAGCGTGGTGGTGCCCTATGAGGCGTTCCAGACCGCCGACGGCCACGTGGTGACCGGTGTGTGGGGCGGCGCCGACGGGTGGGAGCGGTTCTGCCGGGCCATCGGCAAGCCGGAGTTGGCTGCCGACGAGCGCTATCTGACCAACCAGCAGCGGGTGGACGCCCGAGCCGAGCTCACCGAATTTCTGCAAGGCATCTTCATCACCCGGACCAGCGCGTAGTGGGAGGAGTCGTTCAACCAGCACCGGGCGCTGTTCGGGCCGGTCCACACCTTCTCGCAGATCCTCAACCACCCCCAGGTGAAGCAGGCCGGATTGGTGCAATCGGTGGAGCACGCCACTTTGGGCGAGATCCCCCAGTTGGGTCCGGTGATCGGGCTGCACGACACCCCTGGCGGGATTGCCGGGCCTCCCCCGGTGCTGGGCCAGCACAGCGAGGAGATCCTGGCCGAGGCCGGCTACAGCCCCGAGGAAATCGCCGCCATGATCAAAGCCGGGGTGGCGGGCACGGCCTGAGCGCCCCTATTGGCCTGAATTCCTACCGATCTGTATGGCAGTGCTGGCCCAGGGCGAGGGCCGCCTCCCGGGTCTCGGCAGGGTCATAGGAGACCACCACCATGTTGACCACATCGGCCCCCGCCTCCCCCAGCGCCGCCAGCATGCTCCGGGTGGCGTCGCCATCGGTTAGATCGAGCACTCCGGCCGGACCGCTTCCCACCGCGGCCGGGCAGTTGGTGGCCACGGTGAAGGGCTGATCGGCCCGCGGCGACCGCTTTCGCTCCTCCTTCAAGAAGGCCACGTGCTCCCGCAATTCCTCAGGGGTCAATCGCGCCGCCAGCCAACCGTCCCCTGCTGCGGCGGCCCGGCGGAGCGCCGGCCGGGAGTGGCCGCCCACGAAGATGGGCACCGGCGACTGCACCGGCTTGGGCTTCATATTCAGGGGCAAGAACGAATGGGTCTCCCCCTCATAGGAAGGCTGGTCCTGCTCCCACAGGGCACGCAGGATCTCGATGCCGTCCTCCAGCAACTGCCGACGGCGGCCGAAGTCGGCACCGAGGGCGTCGAACTCCTCGCGGAGCCATCCGAGGGTCACCCCGAAGATCACCCTCCCCCCCGACAGGTAGTCAAGCGTGGCCACGGCCTTGCCCACGACCACCGGATTGCGCTGGGGCAGCACACAGGCGTTGACCGCCAACCTGATGGTGGACGTCGCCCCGGCCACGAAGGCCAAGGTGGTCAGAGCCTCAAGGCGGGGGTTGTCGGTGGGATAGGGGTACTTCCCGTCGGCCATCGTCGGGTTCTGCGAGGCGAACTCCACCGGGAAGGCGATGTGGTCCCCCACCCACACCGAGTCCAAACCGGCCGACTCCGCCGCTTGCGCCACATCCACGATGTCCTGGGCTGTGGCCGAGCCCTCGTAGGGCAAGCAGAGACCGATCTTTGGGCCGCGGTGGGGCGTGTTGTCCGATCCCATGGGCTCTGCTTTCGATGATTGGGACTTTCGATGTCAGCCGGACAATAGCGGGATCACCTCGGAGCCGAACCGCTCAAGCTGCGCGAGGGCGTGAGCATGGTCGTATCCGGGCCACTGCGGCTTGTAGACGAAGTGGGAGTGCTCCACCTGAGCCATGAGCTGAGAGAGCCCCTCCGCCACCTCGGATGGGCTGCCCAGCACGAAACGGTTGTCCAGCCAATCGCTCTTGCCGATGCCGTCGTCGACGTCGAGCCCCCATGACCGATAGGTGCCATAGCGCGACGACGCCCCCGCGGCCACCGCTGCCTCGGCCTCAGCAGGGCTGTCGGCTATGTAGACCTCCCGGCGCACCGGGATGGCGGCCTGCGCCCGGTTGCCGTGAGCCGCTCCCTCTTCCAGATAGGCCTGGTAGAGGTGGATGAGCTCTCGGTGGGTGGGGAACGGCGCGGCATACCAAGCATCACCCACCCGGGCAGCCCGTCGTACCGACGGCTCCACCTGGGCCCCGACCCAGATCGGGGGATGCGGCTGCTGGACCGGCAGCGTGGACACCTCCACGTTGTCGAGCCGGAAGAACCGGCCCTTATGGGTCACTGGCTGGCCGGTCCACAGCGCTCGGATGATGTCCACCGCCTCCTCGAACCGCTCAGTTCGGGTGGTGCGGTCGATGCCGAAGGCGTCGAACTCATCCTGGCTGTAGCCGATTCCCACCCCCATGATCGCCCGCCCACCGGTCACCGCGTCCATGGTGGCGATCTCCTCGGCGATGGTCAGGGGATGGTGCAGGGGCAGCAGCAGAATGCCGGTGGCGACGCTGACCGACGGGAATTGCATGGCCACCGAGGTCAAATACGGGATGGGCTGGAGGTAGCGCAGCGTCGGGGCCGCGAAGTGCTGGCCCGCCACCACTAAGTCGAACCCATGATCCACGGCCACGGAGATCAACTCGTGGTGCTCGGCGATCTGCTGGTGCGCGGGCACCGACCGGCCGTGAACCGAAGTCAGGAGCAGGCCGAATCTCACCGGACCATCATGGTTCAACGACACCGCGGTGTGCCGGACCCATGTTGCCGCCGAGCCGAGGCCGTCACTAGACATTCGCCATGCGACGGCTTGCCATTCGACTGCTGAGTGCCTTTCGACGGATCTCCCTTCTCATTCGAAAGATGCGGGGCAAGACGCTCGACGATGTGGCCGAACAGCGGGTGGTGAGCGGGAAGGCGTGGGAGGAGTTCTGCGACTCATTGAAGGCGGCGGGTGCGGCGATGAACTTTCCCGGCGCGCCGCGCGATCCGTTCAACCAGGCGGAGGGCTACCGGCACCTGAGCCGGCTCGCCCGGGCCGGGCTGATGGCGTTCATCGAGCATGCCGACCCCAAGGCGCCGGTGATGCACCGGGTGGCCAATGAGACCACCAAGCTGGGCGCCGACAACCCCGACAACTACTACTACACCGCGGCGTTGGACGGGAGCTACGACTACAAAATCACCGGGCGGCGCAACAACATCGCCTACCTGAGCATCGGAACCCAATCGGGCAACTACGGCCAAGGCGGTGGCCTGCCGCCCACAGGGCATATCGAAGCCGACCAGATCGAGATGGACGGCGACGGGTGTTTCGAGCTGATCCTGAGCAGCACCCCCCATGAGGGCAACTGGCTGCCGATGACGCCTGAGACCGGCACCCTGGTGGTGCGCCAGACCTTTGCCGACCGCAATACGGAGACCCCCGCCGAGCTGGCCATCGAGCGCATCAACTGCGCTCCCGAAGAGCGCCAGCCCTCGCACCTCACACCCAAGGCCTTGGACGACGGGTTGAAGAACGTGGGGGCACTGGTGATGGGCGCGCCGCTGCTGTTCACCAAGTGGGCCCGTGATTTCTCCAAGCACAGCAACGAGCTTCCCCAGTTCGACCCAGACGTATCGCTGAACGCCGGCGGCGACCCCAACATCACCTACTACCACAGCCACTGGGCGCTGGGGCCGAACGAGGCGCTGGTGATCGAAGCCACTCCCCCGGAATGCGAATACTGGAACTTCCAGCTCAGCAACTACTGGATGGAATCGCTGGACTATCGCCACTTCACGATCCACACCAACAGCCATCTGGCCCACTACGAAGCCGATGGGTCGATTCGCCTGATCGTGGCCCATGAGGATCCCGGCCTGCCCAATTGGATCGAAACCGCAGGCCACTCGCTCGGCACCATGTCGTTCCGCTGGGTGCGAGCCGCCGAAACTCCCCAGCCGCAGTGCCGGGTAGTGCCGTTGAGCAGCCTGCGGGACTAGCGGCTTGACGTCCACCGACTACCAGAA
>JAJEEH010000128.1 GCA_022821105.1 Acidimicrobiia bacterium | reverse complement strand
ATCATCGGATTCAACGTCAGACCCGATCGCAAGGCCAGAGAGCTGGCTGAGCTGGAGAAAGTGGAGATCCGCACCTACGAGATCATCTACAGCCTGATCGAGGACGTGGAAAACGCCATGGTGGGAATGCTGGCTCCGGAGTTCGAGGAAGTGGTCACCGGCGATGCCGAGGTGCGGGAGATCTTCCGGATTCCCCGGGTCGGCGCGGTGGCCGGCTGCTACGTGCTCAACGGGGCCATCACCCGGGGCTCCAAAGTCCGGTTCCTGCGGGATGGCGCGGTCATCTGGCGGGGCACAGTCTCCTCTCTCAAGCGATTCAAAGAGGATGTGCGCGAAGTGCAGTCCGGTTTCGAGTGCGGCATCGGCCTGTCCGACTTCCAAGACCTCAAGCAGGGCGACATCATCGAGACGTTTGAGGAGCGGGAAGTCGCCCGAGTCTGACAACACAGGGGGTGGGGTGATCCGATGCACGTTCTCGCCGTGGTCTATGACTTGCACATCCCGGGCTGTCAGTCGCTGAAGGAGCGGCGCTCGGCCTTGCGTCCGGTGCTCTTGGGCGTGGCCCGCAAGTTCGGCATCTCGGTGGCGGAGACCGGTCACACCGATCTCTGGCAGCGGGCCGAGGTGGGAGTGGCATTGGTGTCGGGACAGCCCAGCCAATGCCGGATAATGGCCGACGAGGTGGATCGGTTTATGTGGTCGATTCCCGAAATCGAGGTGGTCGACTCTTCGGCCCATTGGCTCAACACTGAGGAATAGGCATGGCTCGCAGCCGGTCATCGCGACCTTCCGGCTATTCCAGGTCAGCCCGTCTCGGGGAGTTGCTGCGCGAGATCGTGGCCTCTGAACTGGCCCAGCTGGACGACGACCGGTTGGCGCTTACCAGCGTCACCGGCGTGGAAACCAGCGTCGAGCTGAGCTGGGCCACGGTGTATATCAGCTCCTTGGACGATGAGGCGGCCTCCGAGGCCCTGGAGGCACTGGAGGAGCATCGCCATCAGCTCAAGCAGGCAGTGGCCCGCTCTGCCGCAGTCCGGAGGGTGCCCGAACTGTCGTTCGCGCTGGACCCGTCGATCTCAGCCGGTGAGCGGGTGGATCAGATACTGCGGAATCTGGCCGACGAGGCCGAAGAGTGACGATTGCCGATGGGCTGGCCGTCATCGACCGAGGCTGAAGAGTGACAACCGCCGACGGGCTGGCTGTCATCGACAAAGAGGCCGGGTGGACCTCTCATGATGTAGTGGCCAAGGCCAGAGGGGTGTTCGGCACTCGCAAAGTAGGACATTCCGGAACACTGGATCCCGACGCCACCGGGGTGCTGTTGCTGGGAGTGGGTAGGGCCACAAGGCTGCTGCGATTCCTCACCCCGCTTTCCAAGAAGTACGTGGGCGAGCTGGTCTTGGGCGTCGAGACCTCCACCTTGGACGCGTCCGGCGAGGTCACCGCAGTTCACGACATGTCCGAAGTGACCCCACAGCAGGTGTCCGAGGCCGCTTGCCGATTCGTCGGCGACATCATGCAAGTGCCGCCGATGGTCTCGGCCATCAAGATCGGGGGCCGTCGACTGCATGAACTGGCCCGAGAGGGCGTAGAGGTCGAGCGGGATGCCCGGCCGGTGACCGTCCACGAGCTGGCCGTTGCCCCGGTGGATGCCCCTGCGGGGGTTTACCGGATCGAGGTGAGCTGCTCATCGGGCACCTATGTCCGATCGCTGGCCGCCGATATCGGCTCTGCTTTGGGGGGCGGGGGCCACTTGCGGTCGTTGCGGAGGGTGGCAATCGGCTCGTTCACCATTGAAGAAGCCCGTCCGGTAGCCGCTCCAGAGCTGTTGTCGATGGAGAAGGCCCTGCGCGACTACCCCTCGGTCACGGTAGATGTCGACCTCAGTCGAAGAGTGGCCAACGGACAGGTGCTGACTTCCGAAGAGATCGCTGTGGAGGGCGACGGCCCTTGGGCCGTGCTCGGGGCGCAGGGCCAGCTTTTGGCCGTTTATGAAACCCACAAGCCGGGGATGGTCAAACCGGCGATGGTCATCCCCGGTTGATCCGCCGTTGGCGGCCTTTGGCCGAGCGGGATTGTCCAGTTTGACGTTCCGGCCGCTACCGTGCAGCGCGGTGCAGGTCATCGAAGACTTTGGCCTCCTGGAAGGCATTGAGGAGACCGCCGCCAGCATCGGGGTGTACGACGGTGTCCATGTCGGACATCAGGCTGTCATCGATCAGCTTCTCTCCGAAGCAGAGCGGCTGGGCGTGGCCCCCGCAGTGGTCACCTTCGACCGCCACCCGGCGCTGGTCCTTCGGCCCGAGAACGCCCCCAAGCTGCTGAACTCCCTCGACCAGAAGCTGGAACTGCTCGAGGCGGCCGGCATTGAGTACGTGTATCTGATCGAGTTCTCCCCGGATCGGGCCCACACAATGCCGGAGGAATTCGTGCGCGAGGTGTTTGTGAAGAGGCTGCGGGTTCGGAGTGTGGTGGTGGGCGAAGACGTCCACTTCGGCCGGGCGCGACTGGGA
>JAJEEH010000061.1 GCA_022821105.1 Acidimicrobiia bacterium | reverse complement strand
GTGGCCAACGACGCCATCCGCCAGAATTCGATGGCCTGTCCGTCTCGCCGCAAATAGGCCAAGGCCACCTGCTGGAGGGCGTTCAGCACCAGGCTTCCCGGTCGCAGCGCCCGAGCCAGGGGGTGTCGGGCGCACTGGCTCACCAGGTCGGCCCGACCGGCGATGATCCCCGCTTGGGGGCCGCCGAACAGCTTGTCGCCCGAAAAAGTCACCAGCGCAGCCCCATCGGCCAGGGTTTGCCGGGCGGCGGGTTCGCCGGCCAGCCACGCCGGAGGGCCGTCACCGAGCCACGGGCACGCGGCATCCAGCAATCCTGATCCAATATCGGCAACCACTGGGACGTTGAGAGAGGACATCTCGGCCACGGTCACATGCTCGGTGAACCCCACGATGCGGTAGTTCGACTGGTGCACCTTGAGAGCGAGCGCGGTGTCGTTGGCCGGGTTCTCAACCGCCGATGCGAAATCGGCCCGACGAGTGCGGTTGGTGGTACCCACCTCCACCAGCTTCGCCCCCGACTGCTCCATCACCTCGGGCACCCGGAACCCGCCACCGATCTCTACCAACTCGCCTCGGGACACTGCCGCCCCCCGTCCGGTGGCCAGCGCGGCCAACACCAGCAGCACCGCTGATGCCCCGTTGTTCACCACGATGGCGTCTTCGGCGTCGCACAGCCGGGCCAACAGCGCCGCGGCGTGGGCGTGGCGTGATCCTCGGCGGCCCGATGACAGATCCAATTCCAGGTTGGTGAAGGCCGCGTCAGCGGCGACGGCCAGCGGGGCCCGGCCCAGATTGGTGTGGAGCAGAACCCCGGTGGCGTTCACCACCGGTTGAAGTATCGCTCGGGCCGCGGTGTGGGCCTGACGGCGGGCCCGCGCTTCGACGTCTTCAGGATCGCCCTCGGCGATTGCCGCCCGGGCGGCATCCACCAGCAGCGGATGGGGCAGCCCAGTGTCGGCCAACGACCGGGCCAGGGCGTCCACCGAAGGGGGTCTCACGGCTCTCAGCGTATGGCGCTAGCGGTAGACCGTCATCTGTGGACGATCAATCGCCGTCGGCCAGATCGGTGTCGTGGATGGTTCCCGGCTGGGGGCCTTGGGGGCCGATATAGGTCACGCGATTGCGAAAGCGTCGGATGACGAACGGGCGGATCGCCATTCGAGTGGGCGGAAACAACAGCAACAGGCCCACCGCGTCGGTCACGAATCCGGGGGTGAGCATGAGCGCCCCGGCCAGCAGCACCAGGGCACCGTCCACCAGCTCCCGGCCGGGCATCAACCCCTCGGCCAGCTTGCTTCGGACCCGCCAGAGAACCGCCAGCCCCTGCGCCTTCACCATCCACGCTCCCACGACACTGACCACGATCAACAGGCCAATGGTCTCCAGCGTTCCGATGCTTCTAGCGGTCTCCACAATCACATACAGCTCCACCAGCGGCACCGCGATGAACAGGAGCACCAACCAGATCAACACGATGCGATCCTAAGACGAGACGATGTCGAGTTGGGCCAGGGCTTGTTCGGCGGCCTCGAAGATGCGAGCGGTGCATCCAGCCATGTCCACCGGGGGGACCTCTTCCAACAGCCGGTCGGCGATGGCCCGGAACGCAGCACCCGCCGGACCGGGGATTTCTTCCAGTACTACCGGCGCCCCATCGTCACCGCCGGGGGCCACGGCCCCGTCTATGGGCACCTGGCCCAGCAAGGGCACGCCCAGTTCGTCGGCCAGCTCTTGTCCGCCCCCTTGGCCGAAGATGTCATACGACTCCCCGTTGGGCGCCACGAACGCGCTCATGTTCTCGATCACCCCGGCGACCCGGAGGTAGTTGGAACGCCCCATCGAAGCCACTCGGGTGGCCACCTTCTGAGCGCTGCGGGCCGGCGTGGTCACCACCACCATTTCGGCCTGGGGCAGCATCTTGGCAATGCCCATCTGCACATCGCCGGTGCCCGGCGGCATGTCGATCAGCAGATAGTCCACCGGGCCCCAGCGCACGTCTTCGAGAAAGTGCTGGACCGCTCGATTCAGAATGAGCCCCCGCCACATCAGCGCGGTTTCCTCCCGATCGACCAAGAAGCCCATCGACACCACTTCGAGGGTGCCGTCGCCCACCTCCTTCTCATTGGGGGCGATCTTCTTCTCGTCTTCCGCACCGGCGAGACGGCCTTCCACTCCCAGCATTCGGGGTACCGAATAGCCCCAGATGTCGGCGTCCATCACTCCGATCCGCATGCCCCGGCGGGCCAGCTCCGCGGCCAGGTTCACCGTTACCGTCGACTTGCCCACCCCGCCCTTGCCTGATGCCACCATCACGACCTTTGTGGTCGGGGGCACCGCAGTGTCGGGAGCATTCTGGGACACGTTGAAGCGGGCTTTCGCCATGGCCGCGGCCTTTTCCTCCTGAGTGAGCTCGCTCCAGTGGATCTTGACCTTTTCCACGCCGGGCATTCCGCCGACCCGGCTGCGGACATCTCGTTGGATCTGGGCCCTCAACGGACAGCCCGCAGTGGTGAGCGCCACCGTGACCTCTACGAGGCCGTCGGGGTTGACCACTGCGCCGCGCGCCATGCCCAATTCAACGATGTCGGTGCCCAACTCGGGGTCGATCACCCCGCGCAGGACACTCATCACATCATCAACCGTCGGCAAAGCCGCGACCGCGCCGTCGCTCACCTTGGTCATGCTATCGGGTATGTAAGTCCGCCAAGCCTGCGGGTAGACTGAGCGTGGCTTGCAACACCGAATAGGGAGAACTTTGTGATCACGCTCACAGACACAGCAACCAGCAAGGTCGGAGACTTGGTTCGCCAAGAGCAGGCCGACGACGAAGAGCTGGCCTTGCGAGTGGCAGTTCGCCCTGGCGGTTGCTCCGGTTTCAGCTATGAGATGTACTTCGACGCCGACGTCGGCGCTGAAGACCAAGAAGTTCTCTTTGGCGACGTCAAGGTAGTGGTCGACTCCTCCAGCGCAGCTCTGCTGGAAGGTGCGGTTCTCGACTACAAAGACGGCCTGACCGATGCGGGGTTCTCCATCACCAACCCCAATGCCCAGCGCACCTGCGGCTGCGGCCAGAGCTTCAGCTAACCCCCTTCGCCGCGCATGGCGGCCGCATTGGAATTCACCGTAGACGGCCGCCGAATCGAGGTACCCGACGACGGCGCCTCTCTCATGGAGGTGCTGCGCGATCGCCTCGGAATTCACTCGGTGAAAGACGGATGCAGCCCCCAAGGTCAGTGCGGTTGCTGCACCGTGTGGGTGGACGGGAAGCCCCGAGTGTCGTGTGTGACTCCTGCTCGCCGGGTCGCCGGTCGGGCAATCACCACGCTGGCCGGGCTGCCTCCTGACACCAGCGTCGCTTGGGGAGAGGCGTTCTGCGCGGCCGGTGCCAGCCAGTGTGGCTTCTGCACTCCGGGCATCATCATGCGCCTCGCCGGCCTCGATGCCCGATCTAGCGAGGATCGCCCTCGCTCGGCAGCGGCCAGCGCGCTGGCCGCCCATCTGTGCCGCTGCACAGGGTGGCAAACCATCTTGGAGGCGTGGGAGGGCTTCGGCGCCGCTCCCCCTGAACGGGACTGGGACGCCGCGATCCGACGGGCCGAGCTCGAGGGCGGCGTCGCACAGGCGGTAGGAGCAGACGTGGCTTTGGGAGAGGGTGGTTTTGCCGACGACACCGTGCCCGAGGGGGCACTGGTGGCGTTGTCCGACGGCCGGGGCGGCTGGGCGCTGGGAGAGACGGTTGCTGAAGCCCGGGCCGCGGCGGGGAAGGTGCAGGGCCGGCGTACTCCGACTGAGCTGCCCATGCCGCTAGATCTTCCCGAGGGCGACTGGGCGGTGCGCCTCCGCACCTCTTGGGTGGAGCCGGCCTATCTGGAAACCGACGCTTCGTGGTGCGCACCCGGCGGCGAGCCGGCCAATCCGCTGGCCAACGGGGGCGCATTCGGCGCCAAGCTGGCGTCCCCCCTGCCGGAAATAGCCCGGCGGCTGGCTGATGAACACGGCCGTCCGGTGCGGGTGCTGTGGTCTCGTGAAGACACCGTTCGGCACGGTCCCAAGCGACCACCAGTGGCCATTGGGATCGACGCCGATGGCCGCGGAGTGGTTCGGGTGGTCCGCACGCCAGGAGTGGCCGACGCCATCGCCTCGGTCGCACCGGGCCTGACGGTAGAAGAGGTTGACATTGCCGGACCTCCCACCTCAGCCGCCATTCGGGGAGCGGGATGGGTTGAGGCCACCGTGGCGCTGAGCGCATTGAATGACGTCCCCCAGCCGTTCACGTCTCCTGGCGGGGGCTCGGCCCGAGCTGAGTGGCACCAGGGCGGCCTGCGGGTGCTGGTGAGCGGCGGCAACCCGCTGGATGAGATCGTGCTGCGCTCCTACTGCATCGGCGCGGCTCACATGGCCTATAGCTGGGTTACCTCCGAAGCGCTGACCGTCGACCCCGACGGCGAGGTCCACGACCTCACCATCCGCTCTTTCGGAGTGATACCCGCATCTCGGATGCCTCCGGTGGAGGTTGAGATCGAGCCGTCGGACGATCCGCCGGTCAACTGCTCCGACGCCGTGTTCGCCGCGGTGGCCGCAGCCACCTGGCGGGCCGCCGGCCATCCCCCCGACTGGCCATTGGCTATGCGTCGATGATGTATATGAGCAAATTTTCTGGGGTTCATGTAGCATTTTGTTCTCGCGATGAGCACGTTCGGCCGACCGATATTCCGAAATCAAGCGCTGGCACGGCGAGGGCGGCCAGAGCCCCTCGACTCCCCGCTTCGAGTCACCGCTCCTCACGAGTGGGTGGTTGTGGTCTTGGTGGCGCTCGCGGTGGTCGGCATCGTCATCTGGGGGGTGTTCGGCCGGCTTGAACGCACGGTTTCGGCCGGATGCGTGGTGGCGTCACCCGGTGAACGATTCGCCGTGCTCTCCAACACCACGGGCAACGTCACCGACGTGCTGGTGGAACCCGGAGGAGCCGTCGCCGCCGGGCAGCCCATCGCCCGGGTGGCCAATCTCGAATTGGACCAGCAAGTCAGGAACGCCCGCGCCCGGATCGAGATCCTCGAGGAGGCCGGCCAGGAGGCCGACGCCGCGCTCTTGTTGGCCCGAGCCGACCTTCGCAGCCTCGAAGCCCGCCAAGCGTCGGGAGACCACATCGTCATCTCGTACCCGGGCACGCTCACCTGGCATGGGCTGTCGGTGGGCCAAGCGGTCTCTGCCGGTGCCGAGGTGGCTGCGGTAAGAGGTCACGGCGAGGGGCAAATTGAGGCAGTCAGCGTTATGTCACGGGCGAAGGCCTCTCGCTTGCAGCCGGGCATGAGCGGCCGGGTGGTGGTGGCGAGAGGCCAGGAATCGCAGGTGCTAGAAGCGGTGGTGGTGCAGATTTCCGAGCAGGAGATCCAACCGCCGCGCTGGCTGGAAGCGTTCGCCGGCGCCCGGATCCCGCCCCGCGGTCATCTCGTGAAACTGGAGCTGAGCGATTTGCCCAGCTGGCCGCTAGCCGACGGCGACCAGTGCTCGCTGTACGTCAAGGTGCGCCGAGATCGCCCGGTGAGCCTGCTGGCCGGAGTAAGCGCCGTGGGGCTCGGTGAGCCCGCCAGATTGTGAGCCCAGCAACTGACGTCGACCGAGGTCAGGCGGTGGCCGCCCACAAACCGGGGCCACTCGGCCGCCGGCGTCTGCGCACCCCGATCTTCCCCCAATATGAGGCCACCGAATGCGGCGCGGCCTGCTTGGGCAGCGTGCTGGCCCACTTCGGGCGGTGGGTGAGCCAAGAAGAGCTGCGGGATACCTGCGCGGTCAGCCGCGACGGGAGCACGGCGGCGGACATCTTTAGGGCCGCCAAATAGTACGGGCTTGAGGTCGAAGCCTGGACCAAAGAGCCGGACCAGCTCAAAGACCTGGAATTGCCGTCGATCCTGTTCTGGGAGTTCAACCACTTCGTGGTACTGGAGGGGTTCGGCAATGGGGTCTATTACTTGAACGACCCGGCCGTCGGCCGCCGCACCCTCGACGAACAGGAGTTCAGCGAGTCGTTCACCGGTGTGGTGATGGTGATGCAGCCGGGACCCGACTTCCAACCGGGCGGGGAACGCCGGGGCGTCATGCGCAAGGTGCGGCCCTGGCTGAGCGGGGTCAAACGGCCGCTGGGGTTTGTCGCCGCCTGTGGACTGTTGCTGGCTCTGCCCGGATTGCTCCTCCCCGTTCTTTTGACCCTGTTCGTGAACGAGGTGCTTTTCGCTCAAGAGGACAGTTGGGCCGGACCGGTGGCGCTGGCCGCCGGGCTGGCCGCCGCTGTGACCTTCGTCCTCACCTGGTTGCAGCAGAAGAACTTGCGGAGGCTGGCGATCCGCCTGTCGGCCACTCAGGGCGAGCAGATGCTGTCGCGCCTGTTCCGGCTCCCGGCTCAGTTCTTCACCCATCGCTACGCCGGTGACCTGACCACCCGAGTGCAGTTGGTGGAGACAACTTCATCGCAAGTCTCAACACAGTTCACCGGGCTGATGATCGAGTTGGTGATGAGCGTGGCCTTCTTGGCGCTGATGATCGTGTATGACCCGGTGCTGGCTGCGGTGGTTCTGGGGTTGGGATTGGCCAATGTGACCGTGACCAGGGTGGTCAGCCGGGTCCGCAACGACGAGAACCAGCAGGTGCAGCGGGAGCTGGCCTTGTTGGCCGGGGTCAGCTCGGCTGGTCTGCGCAACATTGAGGCCCTGCGGTCCACCGCCACCGAAGACGACTTCTTTTCCCGCTGGAGCGGACACCAGGCCCGGGAACTCACCGCCCGCCAGAAGTTCGCCGAGCTGGGCTATGTCACCGCTGCGCTGCCCGGCCTGATTCTGCTGCTGAACGCCGTGGCGGTGTTCGGCGTGGGGGGTTGGCGGGTTATGTCCGACGACATGACCATCGGAGCGCTAATGGGCTTCTACCTGTTGGCCAACGGTTTCTTGCAGCCCATCGGCCGGTTTGCCCGGTATGCCGACGCCTTCCAGGTCATGGAGTCCAACTTGCAGCGGATTCACGACGTCACCGCCGCCCCCGAAGACCCGGTGTTCGCCGCGCCCCGCCGATCACAGCAGGATATGAGAGGGCCGGATCGGGCGGCCACGCTGCACGGGCGGTTGCGGCTCGACGGTCGGATGGAACTACGCAACGTCACCTTCGGCTATCGCCCCAACCACGCGCCGCTGATCGAGGACTTCAGCCTGACGGTGGCCGCGGGCCAGCGGGTGGCGGTCATCGGGCCCACCGGGTCAGGCAAGTCCACCCTGTTGAAGCTGGTAGCCGGGGGGTATACCCCGTGGTCAGGGGAGATCTTGTTCGACGGGGTGCCGATCGGCGAGGTGCCCCGGGAGGTGCTGACCTCCTCGGTGGCCGTCGTCGACCAGCACATCTACCTCTTCTCCGGCACCGTTCGCGACAACCTGACCATGTGGAACCCCGCGGTGTCTGACCATCGGATGGTGGCCGCGGCCAGAGACGCCCTCATTCACGACGAGATCATGAGTCGGCCCGGGGGCTATAGCGCTTCGGTGGATGAGGCCGGGATGAACTTCAGCCACGGGCAGCGCCAGCGGATGGAGATCGCCCGAGCACTGGCCGCCAATCCGTCGGTGATGTTGTTGGACGAGGCCACCAGCCGCCTCGATGCCGTGACCGAGCTGGGCATCGACGACGCCTTGCGCCGCCGGGGATGCACCTGTTTGATCGTGGCCCACCGGCTGAGCACCATCAGGGACTGCGACCAGATCGTCGTCCTCGACGGGGGGCGGGCGGTGCAGCGGGGCACCCATGACGAGCTGCTCGCCGATCGGCAGGGAATGTACTTCCGACTCATTCAGGCGGAGTGACGGTGCTCGATGGCTGATGAATCTGCGGTGCTGCCGACACAGTCAGATCGGTTGGCCGAGCTTGCCTTGGCGCAAGGTGAGTTGGTGATCGGGGGTGCCAACCGACCCATTCCGCTGGACGATCCCCGCACCGTCTGGTTCGTGGAGCAGGGCGGGCTCGACGTATTCCTGGTGGAGCACCGCGAGGAGGGATTTGCCGCCAACTGGCAGCACCTGTTGCGAGCCGGCGAGGGCCGGGTGGTGTTCGGTTTGGAGCCGGGTGACGGTGAGCTGCGAACCATCGCCAAGGGTCTGCCCGGAGCCCGGCTGTGGCGTGTCGGCTTGGACGACTTGCTGCGGGAAGACGGAGGCGAGGCATTGGCCGCCCAGGTGGATGCCTGGGTGTCGGAGCTGTCGGCCGGGGTGGCCGGCCAGGTGGAGCCCCGGCCCCGCACCAGCGTGGTGGTGGGCGTCGGGGAGTCGGTGGATGCGGAGGCCGGGAGCGTGGTGTCGGCTCCGCCCGGTGGCGTGGTGTGGGTCCAGGCCGAGGCCGGTGCCGCCTACCTCGGCACCGAACAGCTTGAGCCCGACAGCACCGGCCTAGTGCCCCTCACCTCCGATGCCTGGCTCGACCTGTCCCGTCCCAGCCTCGTGATCGGCGTTGCATCGAGCGAGATGGCCCGCGGCGGACGGCTGTTCTCGGCCCTGGACGAGTACCACCGGCTGGCCTTGCGGGCCGAGGAGTTCAACCGGCGTTTGGTGCTGGCCGACGAGGTGAACGAGCAGACCGGCCGCACCGCCTACCACCGGCTGGCGGCCAGGAGGGCTCGCCAGAGCTTGTTCAGCGTTCTCGGCTCGTCGACGGCCGCGTCGGGGGAGGTGGGGGCCGCGCTGGTTGAGGCCCTTGAGGTGGTCGGCCAGCACGAGGGGATCGCCTTCCGCTCGCCGCCCCGAACCCGGGGGGTGTCTGAGGAGGCTTCTCTCGACGACATCATCCAGGCTTCAGGGGTCCGGGCCCGGAAGGTGCAGCTCTCGGTGGCCGGTCGCTGGTGGCGGGGCGACAGCGGGGCGATGCTGGCCTTTCGAGCCGACGACGGCCAGCCGGTGGCGCTAATCCCCCGGGCCATGGGGCGATACCGCATGGTTGATCCCGCCTCGGGGCAATCGACCCCCATCGGCCCGCCCGAGGCCCGCTTGTTGGACAAGACGGCTTGGTGCTTCTATCGCCCGCTGCCCGACGACCGGCCGATCGGATTGCGGGAGCTGGCCCGCTTTGCGGTGGCGAACACCGGGTCGGACTGGATCCGCTTCGCAGTGGCAGGATTCTTGGCCAGCGTCCTGCTGCTGGTGCCCTCACTCTTCGTCAAGACGCTGGCCACCTGGGTTCTGGCGTCACAAGACGGAGGGGCGCTGATCCGCATCATCACCGTCATCGCAGTGGCGGCGGTAGTGGCCGGGCTGATGGTGCTGCTACAAGGCATGATGCTCATGCGCTTGGAGGGGCGGACGATGGCCAACGTGGCCGCCGCGGTGATGGACCGCACCATAGATCTGCCGGTGGGGTTCTTCCGGCGGTTCACCGCCGGCGATCTGGCCAAGCGCCTGACCGCCTTCTGGGTGCTGCGCGACCAGGTTTCGGGGCTGGTGGCCCACGCTCTTCTGGGCGTTGTGTTCCTGCTGCCGGGGCTGGGGTTGATCTTTGTGTTCAACACCGCGCTTGGCTGGCTGAGCCTGGGGGTCGGGCTGGCCACCTTGGCCGTCATCGCGGTTCTGGGTCTCCGCATGGTCGCTCCCCGGCGGCGGGAGTTCGCCATCGCCAGCCGATTGTCTGGCAGCCTGCTCCAGTTCATCGGCGGGATGGACAAACTGCGCTCGGCCGGCGCGGAGGGGTCGGCCTTCGCGGTGTGGGCTCGCGGCTATCGAGAACAACTCCTGGCCAGAAGGGAAATCGACAACCTCGGCAAGCAGATTGGGGCGCTGAGCATCGCCATGCCGGCCCTAGCGGCCACCGGGCTGTTCATCGTGGCGTCCGGGCAGGGGGCCGACCAGTTGACGGCCGGGGATTTTCTGGCGGCCTACTTGGTGTCGTCGGTGTTCTACGTGGCGATCGCCAGCTTGGGGTTGTCCGTGGAGGCGGCCACCTCGGTGGTCCCGCTGTGGGAGCAGGTGTCTCCGATGCTCGAAGAGGTTCCCGAGAGCCGGGAGGAGACCGGAGGCTCATTGGAGCTGCGAGGCGGTCTGCGCCTCGACCAGGTGAGCTTTCGGTACTACGAGGACGGGCCCCTGGTGCTCGACGAGGTGTCAATCGAGGCCCAGCCCGGAGAATTTGTGGCCATCGTCGGCGAATCCGGGGCCGGAAAGAGCACGGTGATGCGGATGGTTCTAGGACTTGAGGAGCCCACGGGCGGCGCGGTGTATTACGACAACCACGATCTGTCCAACCTGGCGGCCCGCTCGGTGCGCCGCCAGATCGGCGTGGTGGCCCAGGACGGTTCTTTGCAGCCGGGCAATCTGTTGGACAACATCATCGGCGTCTCTGCCGACCTGACCATTGAAGATGCGTGGCGGGCCGCCCACCTCGCCGACGTGGATGAGGACATCGAGGCCATGCCGATGAAGATGTTCACGGTGGTGGGAGACAGCATGGCTACCTTCTCCGGCGGTCAGATGCAGCGGATTCGCATTGCTGCCGCGCTGGTGCGGAACCCGCCGATTGTGCTCATGGACGAGGCCACGAGCTGGCTCGACGCCGACAGCCAGGCCCGGGTGATGCGGGGCGTGGAGAATCTGGCCGTTACCCGGGTGGTGATCGCCCATCGGCTGTCCACCATCCGCAACGCCGACCGCATCTACGTCATGAGCGGGGGCCGGGTAGTGCAGCAAGGTGCCTTCGAAGAGCTGTATGAAACCGAGGGAGTGTTCCGCAATCTGGTTGAGCGCCAGATGGCCTAGAGCCCTCTGGCCTTGCTGGTTGTTGGGTCAGTCGGGGTTTCTTTTGGCCTCGCCGTCCAGTGGGTCAGTCGGGTCGCTTGTGTTGGGCGATGAGTTGGCGGATGGTCCGGATGACCACCGAGTGGTTGATGGTGGCGAAGTGGGGCTCGATTAGTTCGACAAAGAACTCGAGATGCGGGCTAACCAGCCGGTGGACCCCGCCGGGGTCATAGAACAGCCAGCGCACGCCGTCGGGGGTTTGCAGTGTGACTCTTGATCCCGTGTCCACCGCAAACTCGCTTTCATTGAATTCGGCCAGCATTTCCGGTGAGGTCAGCTCCAGATAGAGGGTGCCGCCCGGCGCGATCCAACGAATCAGCTTCTCCACCGCCTTCCCTATCGCCTCCTCGTCAGGCAAGTACGAGTACGAGCTCCAAAAGCTGCTCACCACATCGAAACGCTGTTGTTCGGGGAATTCGTGCTCGGCGAGGTCGGCCTGGATGAACTCAACCCCGGGATTCAGCGCTCTGGCCCGATCCAGCTGGGCCTCGCTGAGGTCGAGGCCCATCCGCTGGTGGTGGGGAAATTGGGCCAGGTGCCAGCCCTGTCCGCAGCAGGCGTCCAGCCAGTTTCCCAGCGGCTTCAACAGTCGGCTGAGCGCCGCGGCGTTGAACTGGAGCTTGGGCGCCCAGTAGGGATGCTCGATGAAGAGCGCGGCGTAGTCCTGGGAGTAGTGCTGGCCGTAAATCTCGGCGGGCGCGTTGGGGTGCCCCTTCTGCACTTCTCCTACTTTCTCTGACTGCATGGGTGAATCGTTCCTCCCAATTTGGCTATCAAGCGGACCACAGCACGTCTATGGCGCCGTATCCCTTGACCCCGACGGTGTCCTGGTGGATGACCAGCTTGATGTGGTTGATGGTCTGAACCACCTTGTAGAGGCCACCTTCGCCAAAGACCATCTCTACGCCGGGCCAAGCGGCCAACCCGTCGGCCTTGGCCGGCAGGCACCACTGGTTGTCGGTCAGCCGGTTGGTCAACGCCTTCCAATCGGCAGGATCCGTTCGGAGTCGCTCTACCGGGCAGGCCAGCTCGAGGCCGAGGCGGGGGGCCACGCCCTGGGGGACCACGTCGATGCTGATGCCCGCTCGCGGGCTGACCAGTCCGGCCACACTGGTCAGGGCAGAGGCGACCAATCCTGGGTCGCCGGTCCACTGAAGCCGCTCCAGCATTTCGACAATGTCGCCATGGCCAACACCGGGGATGATCAGCCGCACGGCCCGGGAGCCTCTGCCCGGCATGACGGCGGCATGCTTCACCTTTCCCGTCACCGCCACGGCGGCCCACACCCGTTCCATCTGGTCCCTGTCGATGGCACCCCGCTCCCAGCTCGCGGCCGACTCCAGCGCGGTGATCAAGCCGTCGGGCTCGTCGTGGATATGTACCGCAGGCCCGTCGGGGGTGTCTCGATTGGTGATGAAGATGCCGGGAGGGCCGTGTTGCCCGGGCGGGGAGCCGGCCAGGTCGTATTCAAGAATGATTATCGCACCCGTCCGGGCCAGAAAAGACTGCGGTGCTTCTCGCTGGTGGACCAGGAAGGCGCCGAATCCCGGCCCCGCCAAGTCAAGAGCGCTCTCCTCGTAGAAGTCGGCCAGCCGGGAGCCGGGCAGCACGATGGCGCAGAAGTCGGCCGTGGCGTTGGCGTCGCTCAGATCGAACTCGAAGCCGAAGCGGGAATCGGCGGTGTAGGCGGGCAAGCGCGTGGTCAGTGCTTCCACCCGTTCCCAGCCGGAGCCATCGATGAGCGCAGGGGGGAACAGGCTGTGGAACTCTTCAAGAAGGCTGCCCAGTGAACAGTATGCAATCCTTGACCGTCTATTCATGTGCTGCAAGCATTCTATGATTAAGGCACCTTGATTGGATGAGAAAATGAGGAGGCTGGCGATGGCGAGCAAGACAGTGGGCGAGTTGAGGGCTCACATCACCAACAGGGCCGTTGAGGACCAGGAATTTCGGGCACAGCTGCTGGCCGATCCCCGGTCGGCCATCTCCGCTGAGTTGGGCCTTTCTATCCCCGAGGGCTTCACCATCCATGTACATGAGGAAACCGCCACCGCCGCCCACCTCACTCTGCCGGCATCCGACCGGCTTACCGAAGAGGATTTGGCGCAAGTCGCCGGCGGGGTTGACGTCTATCCGGTTTAGGAAAAATCAATACCGGGTATCAACAGGGCAATAGTTACCTGCCACAGAAAGGAGCACCAGGCAATGGCAAACAGGACTATGAGCGAGTTGAGGGCTCAGATCACCAACAAGGCGGTTGAGGACGGTGAGTTCCGGGCGCAGCTGTTGACCGATCCCCGCTCGGCCATCTCCGCGGAGTTGGGCGTGTCGATCCCCGAAGGATTCATCATTCACGTACACGAGGAAACCGCCACTGCCGCGCACCTCACTTTGCCGGCATCCGACCAGCTCACCGAGGAAGAGCTGGCGCAGGTTGCCGGCGGCATCGACTACGACCCGAATATCTCCTAGCCGCGGCTGGGGCAGCGCCGACAGCGTCCGGTTGTCGAGAAGCGGTGACCTCTCTTACCCGATACTGCTGAGCCAATTGCTGAGGTTTTCCGAATCTTGACGTTGGTCGTTTGAGGGAAATTCCCCCGCGCCGGCAAAGGTCAGATCCTCTTCGGCGAGCCGGCCGTTGTCGGGGAGGACCAGATGGATGGTTGTGGCCCTTTCTTCGTGTACGAAGATCTCCAAATTAGGGGGGGGGGGGGTATCGCTGATGGTCTTGATTGCTCCAAGGGGATCCTCCAGCAGCAGCGCCCGGAAGGCACTATCGGTGGTGGCTCGATTGATGATCTTGGCTTCGAACTCTTGTCGTGCATCCATGGCGCCACGTCCTTTCGCCAAATAATCGATGTGTGTCAAGACAATATACGACTCCAATGGGTGGTGGCTAGGACGATGTAGGCCGATTCAGCGCTGTTCGCCGTAGAGCAGCCGGTCGGTCACTTCTCGGACGGCCTCGGTGATTTCTTGGTAATCGGTTTCGAGGTCGCGGTTGCTGGGATATCCGAGTCGCTTGGCCAGCAGCAGTTCCTCGTGGTCGTCGTCGGGGAACACGTCAGAGGAGAGTCCGGAGAGGTGATAGCGGGCGTTGCGGAAACGCTGGCAGAAGCGATAGCCCACATCTAGAGTCGCCCGGTCGCCAATGTCCAACAGGTTGTGCTCCGACAACCCGGCCAGCGCCGGCAGAGTGCGATTGTCCCTGATGGAGGTTCGCCCGAATCCGTGTTGAAGCTGCATTAGCTGCACGGTGAACTCGATGTCGCTGAGCCCACCGGCGCCAAGCTTCACATCCCGGGCCTTGCTGCCGGTGCCTAGGCGCTCGGCTTCGATACGGCGCTTCATGGTGCGGATCTCGTCAGCCTCGGTATCGCTGAACTCGGGCTGGTAGCACCACTTGTCGGCCAACTGGAGGAATCGGTTTCCCAAATCGGCGTCTCCAGCCACGAAGCGGCGCTTGAGCAGCGACTGGCGCTCCCATAGCTGACCCCGTTCCTCGTAGTACCGCTGGTATCCCTCGAGCGATCGGGCAAGCTGCCCGTTCTCGCCCTCGGGGCGCAATCGGGCGTCGATCTCCCAGGCTCGGCCCTCGGCAGTCAGGGCCCCGATCTCCTTGAGCAGGCCCCGGGCAGTTCGGTTGGCTGCTCGGGCGTCGTCTGAACCTGCACCCTCGTACACGAACATCACATCCAACTCAGAGGCATAGGAGAGGTCGAGACCCCCATAGCGCCCCATGCCGATCACGGCGAAGGGCACCTCTGGGGCCAGCGAGTCGACCGCGGCGGCCACCGCGGCGTCGGCGATGATGGTCAGCTCCTGGGGAATCTCGATGATCGAGGCCAGACCCAAGATGTCGCGGGCCGCCACCCGAAGCTGCTCGCGCCGCACGAATCGCCGCAGCTCGGCCATCTGGAGGTCGTGGTCGCCAGCGGCTGACTGCATGGCCTCAGCGGCATCGGTGGTCAATTCTTCCGCTGTTCGAGCAACGGCCAACTCTTCGGGGCTCATCAGCGAGCGGGCGAACTCCGGATGGTTGCGCATCCATCCTGCGGCCACTCGGCTGGAGCCCAAAAGGCGGGCGATGTCGCTGATGGCGATGGGAGAGTCCCGCAACACCGGGAGGATCGTGCCGATCCGGAAGGAGCCGTCCAGCAGCCAGGCCAGCCGGACTAGTCCCAAGTCGGGGTCGGGGGTGGTGGCCAGGGCCTCCACCATGATGACCAGCACCTGCTGCATCACGTTGGCGCGCCGACCGAGGTTCTCGGTGAGGCGCTCAATGGTGGCGGCGGCTCGGTCGGGATCGGCGAAGCCCAGCTGCCCGAGGTGGTCGGGAAGCAGCTCGCTCACCAGCCCGGTCTCGTGCATCCGGTCGAGGGTTTGGCGGTAGAAGATCCGCTGGTGGATCTCCCGTACCGAGGTCTGGTGGCGGCTGTGGGAGGCCTGGAACGCTTCCAGGTTCTCAAAACCGGAGGCTCGGGCCGCCCACTCCCGATCGGCATCGGCGGTGGGAAGCTCGTGGGTCTGGCGCTCGTCGCGGAGCTGCAATCGGTGTTCCACCGTGCGTAGGTGGATGTAGGCGGTGGTGAAATGGACGGCGTCGGCCTGGTCGATGTACTCCCCCCAGCTGAGTTGGCGGAGAGCGGTGAGGGTGTTGGGAGAGCGGATGGTGGGATCGGCGCGGCCGTGCACCAGCTGAAGAAGCTGCACGGTGAACTCGATGTCTCGCAGGCCACCGGGCCCCTTCTTGAGCTCCCGGTCTCCCTTCAGCTTGGCCGACTCCTCCACCCGCTTCTTCATGGCCTGAAGCGACGGCACGGTCTTGGCCCCCAGGTTCTCTTCCCAAACGCCAGGCCGGATGGCATCGAAGAAGGCGTTGCCCACCTCGGGATCGCCTGCACACAGGCGGGTCTTTATGTAGGCCTGACGCTCCCAAGCGTGGGCCCGCTGCTCGAAATAGTGCTCATAGGCGTCGGGGGGCAGGCTGAGCGACCCGGTTTGCCCATCGGGGCGAAGGTCGGTGTCCACTCGGTAGACCGCTCCTTCGGCGGTGAACGTGGTGAGGGCCTGCACCACTTTGCGGGCTCGCTTCACCGCCGCCTCAGTGCTGCCTTCGTGCACGAACACGATGTCGACATCGCTGGCGTAGTTCAGCTCACTGCCCCCCAGCTTGCCCATCCCGATGATGGCCAGGGGCGGTCCCTCGTCGGCCATCTCCAGGGCGCGGGCAAAACAGGCGTCGGCCAGCAGCGACAGCTCGCGGCCCACGGTGGCCAGATCGGCCTCACCCAACAGGTCGCGCAGCGCGATGCGCAGAAGTTGGCGCCGCTTCCACCGCCGTAGGCCGTCGATGGCGTCGTCGTCATCGGGGGCGACCAGGGTCATCTTCTCGGTGGCGAACTCGGACGGAGGGTCGAGCACGCCGAGCAGGCTGGGATCGCGCCGCACCGCCTTGCTCATGCTGCGGGAAGCCCCGGCCAGCATGGCCGCCGCCCGGGCCCGGCGCTCGTCGGTGATGCCCAGATCGTCGATGAGCGAACGGGCGTCCTCCGGCCAGGGGCAGGAGGCGATCAGATACTCGATGTCCTGGTTTTGGTGACCGAGGCCTTCAGCTTCCATATGATCCCATGCTATGAGCACTCCGGTAGGTCCGTATTCCCCCATCGTTTGTGCCGGGGATTTTCTCATCTGCTCTGGACAGATTGGTATTGCCGACGGCTCACTGGTGCCCGGCGGCCTAATAGCCCAGTTCCGCCAAGCAGTGGCCAACGCCGAGTCGGTGCTGGCCACCGAGGGCGCCACGCTGGACGACGTGGTGAAGGCCACCGTCTTCTTGTTGCATATGGACGATTTCGGCGCCATGAACCAGGCCTACATCGAGTGCTTCGGCGACAACCGCCCCGCCCGTTCCGCCGTTGGCGTAGCCGCCCTCCCCCTAGGCGCCCTAGTAGAAATCGAACTCTGGGCCCACGTCGACTGACCGGTCAGCGCTCCCAGCGGGAGAGGCCGAATCGGTAGCCGACGGATCGCACGGTGGTGATGAGGCCGGCGTGCTCTTCTCCGAGCTTGGCCCTTAGGCGGCGCACGTGGACGTCCACGGTGCGGGCGCCGCCGAAGTAGTCGTAGCCCCATACCCGGCTGAGCAGCGTCTCACGGGTGAACACCTTGCCGGGTGAGCTGGCCAGGAACTTCAGCAGCTCGTATTCCATGTAGGTGAGGTCTAGCGGCCGGCCTGTGATCGACGCCTGGTAGGTCTCCACGTTCAGCACCAGCGGCCCGTATTCGATCAGCTCGGGCCGCAGCACAGTGCCCGACCGCCACACCAGATGGCCCAGTCGAGCCTCCAGCTCCCGCTGGTGGAAGGGGGTCAGGCAGAAGTCGGTGAAGAGGTCGTCTCGCATATCCAGCTCGTCGAGGTGGGTGCCCGAGATCAGCAGCAGCACCGGTATGTCGAGGCCCCGCCGGCTCAGTGCCCGGCAGAACCCGAAGGCATCCTCGGGGTTCTCGCCCACCGCCACCACCGCGCCCAGCCATCGCCCTTCCGGTTCTTGGGCGTTGCTAACCGCCTTCCAGTTGTAGCCGCCCAAATCCAGCGTGCGCACCAGCTCTGGCGGCGGCGGATCGGGAAAGACGAGGAGCGGCTCCGTCACTGTGGCTACCAAGTATTCAGGTATCGGCGGAGCTCGAAGGGGGTGACCTCGCGGCGGTATTCACCGAATTCGGCCCGCTTGTTGCGCAGGAACCACTCGTGGATGTGCTCGCCCAGCACGTCGGCCATCAGCGGAGACTCCTCCAGAACGTCCAAAGCCTCCGACAGCGACATGGGCAGCTCCTCGAATCCCCTGGTCCGGGCCTGTCCTCTGCTCATGGTGTAGAGGTCGGCAGCCGCCTCGTCGGGCAGCTCGTAGCCCTCCTGCACACCCTTCAAGCCGGCGGCCAGCACGGCGGAGAACGCCAGGTAGGGGTTGGCCGCCGAGTCGAGCGCGCGGTACTCGATTCGGGTGGACGACTCTTTGCCCGGCTTCACCACTGGCACCCTCACCAGCGCCGATCGGTTGTTGCGGGCCCACGACACAAATGTGGGGGCCTCGTCGCCGGCCACCAGCCGCTTGTAGCTGTTCACGAGTTGGTTGGTAACCGCGGTGATCTCCCGAGCGTGGTGCAGCAGGCCGGCGATAAAGGCCTTGGCCGTTTTCGACAGGCCGTAGTCGTCGCCGGCGTCGTGGAAGGCGTTGACGTCGTTCTCGAACAGCGACATGTGGGTGTGCATGCCCGAGCCCTGCACCCCGTTGAGCGGCTTGGGCATGAACGTGGCGTGCAGGTCGCGGTCCAGCGCCAGCTTGCGCACCACCAGCCTCAGCGTCATCACGTTATCGGCCATGCTCAGCGCCTCGGTGTAGCGCAGATCGATCTCGTGCTGGCTGGGGCTGTCCTCGTGGAACGAATACTCCACCGGTATGCCCATGGCCTCCAGCATGGTGATGGTGCGCTTGCGCAGCGGGCTGGCCACATCGGCGGTGGTCAGGTCGAAATAGGAGGCGTTGTCCAGCGGGACGAGCGGCTGTTCGGGGTCGCCGTTGCGGAAGTAGAAGAACTCCACCTCGGGCGCGGTGTAGAACGTGTAGCCCATCTCGGCCGCCTTGGCCAGGCTGCGGCGCATGACCCAGCGCGGGTCGCCCTCAAATGGGGTGCCGTCGGGGTTGCGGATGTCGCAGAAGATGCGCCCGGAGGGCTCCTCGGGATCGGCCCACGGCAGCAGCTCGAATGTGGAAGCGTCGGGCACGGCCAAAACGTCGCTCTCCTGCACCCGGGAGAACCCGTCGATGGCCGAGCCGTCGAATTGCAGCCCCTCGTCGAAGGCGTCGGCCAGCTCGGCCGGGGAGATGGCCACCGACTTGAGCTGGCCCAGCACGTCGGTGAACCAAAGCCGGATCAGGCGCACCCCCCGCTCCTCTACGGTGCGAAGCACATAGTCCTTTTGCGGTTCCATAGGAGACCACCAGAGTGCCCCGCCAGGAGTCGTCAACGCCAGCCCATTGGCGGCGTTCACAGAGCTTTCACAATCGGGAAAATCTTTGGAAACCCAGCTTTGCGACAATGCGCCGTGCCCTTGCCGCTTGTGGGAGAGTAAGGGCCGAAAAAGGAGGAACTAACTGTGTCAACTCCCCAAGAAGTCATTGCGCTGGCTGCATCCGAGGGTGCCGAGTTCGTGGACATGCGATTCACCGACGTCCCCGGTGTTCAGCACCACTTTTCGCTTCCCATCCGCGAGCTAACTGAAGCGGTGTTCGAAGAGGGTCTCGGGTTCGACGGCTCTTCGGTGAGCGGCTTTCAGACCATCGACGCCTCCGACATGCTCCTCATCCCCGATCCCGACACCGCGATCTTCGATCCGTTCATGAAGCGCAAGACGCTGGTGCTTCTGTGCGACGTGAAAGATCCCGTCACCGGCGAGATGTACGGCAAGGACCCGCGTGGCGTGGTGCGCCGCTCGCTGTCCTATTTGGCCAGCACCGGCATCGCTGATGCCGCGTTCTTCGGGCCGGAAGCCGAGTTCTTCATCTTCGACAGCGTGGCCTACCAGAATCAGCCCGATGTGGCCGGCTACCAGGTCCGCTCGGCCGAGGGCATCTTCGAGAGCGGCCGCCCCTCGGTCAACGGCGCCCCCAGCCCCGGCCACCGAATCCCCTACAAGGGGGGATATTTCCCGCTTTCGCCCTTGGACACCTTCCAAGACTTGCGCTCGGAGATGGTGGTGGCCCTGGAGTCGGTGGGGATCCCCATCGAGGTCCAGCACCACGAGGTGGGCACCGCCGGCCAGGCTGAGATCGACATGGTGTTCGACGAGATGCTGTCGATGGCCGACAAGGTCCAGCTCTACAAGTACGTGGTGAAGAACGTGGCCCGCGAGCACGGCCGTACCGTCACGTTCATGCCCAAGCCGATCTACGGCGACAACGGCTCGGGGATGCACACCCACCAGTCGCTGTGGAAGGACGGCGACACGCTGATGTACGACGAGCGGGGCTATGCCGGCCTGTCCGACATCTCCCGCTGGTACATCGGTGGCCTGTTGGCCCACGCTCCCGCGATCCTGGCCTTCGCCGCCCCCACCACCAACTCCTACAAGCGTTTGGTGCCCGGCTACGAGGCCCCGGTGAACCTGGCCTACTCCCAGCGGAACCGCTCGGCAGCCATCCGCATCCCGCTGATCTCCGACAACCCCAAGGCCAAGCGCCTGGAGTTCCGCTGCCCCGACCCCAGCGCCAATCCCTACCTGGCGTTCGCTGCCATGCTGATGGCCGGTATCGACGGGATCCAGAACCAGATGGATCCGGGTGATCCGCTGGACAAGAACATCTACGACCTGCCGCCCGAAGAGGCCGCCGGCATCGAGACGGTGCCCGGTTCACTGGCCGAGGCACTGAGCGCCCTTGAGGCCGATCACGACTTCTTGCTGGCGGGCGACGTGTTCAACACCGCTCTGATCGAGTCATACATCTAGGTAAAGCAAGAGGAGGTGGACGCCGTCAATCTGCGGCCCCATCCCCTCGAGTACGAGATGTACTACTCCGTCTAGCACGGCGCGCAAACCAACCCTCGGCAATGTCGGGGGTGAACAACCCCTCTAGCCTGTTCTCGTGGCCAAGCTGCGGGTAGCCCTGTGCCAGATCAACTCGGTGGTGGGCGACATCGACGCCAACACCAAGCGGATTCTCGCTGCCCTGGCCGCCGCGGAAGAAACCGGCTGCCACGCAGCGGTCTTCCCGGAACTGGCCATCACCGGCTATCCCCCCGAGGATCTGGTGCTCAAGCAGCGGTTTGTGCGTGACAACCGCCAGGCCATGGAGCACATTGCCGCCCAATCCGGGACGTGCACCGCGGTGGTGGGGTTTGTGGACGATGCCGACGGCTGCTGGAACGCCGCGGGGATCGCGGCCGATGGCCAACTGGTGGGGATCTACCACAAGCGGGAACTGCCCAACTACGGCGTGTTCGACGAGCGCCGCTACTTCCGCCCCGGCACCGGCGATCCCGGTGTACACCCAATGGCGGGGGTCGCGGTGGGGGTGTCCATCTGCGAGGACGCTTGGGTCTCGGGCGGCCCGATGGGCCAGCTGTCCGCCGCCGGAGCGGAAGTGATCTTCAACCTGAACGCCTCGCCGTACCACGTTGGCAAGCTGGACCAGCGTCTGGACGTGCTCCGCCAGCGGGTCTCCGAAACCGGGTGCGCCATCGTCTACGCCAACTTGGTGGGAGGCCAAGACGAGTTGGTTTTCGACGGCGCCTCGTTGGTGCTCGATGCCGACGGCCGCGTTATCGCCCAGGCTCCGGCGTTTCAGGAGCATCTGCTCATTGCCGATGTTGAGGTGGCCGATCGACCCGAGCTGGCGGCCCCACCGGTCATCTCCCAGGAGATCAACCGAGTCGATCCGGGATTGGACGAGCTCGACGAGCAATACGACGCGCTAGTGCTGGCCACCCGGGACTACGTACACAAGAACGGTTTCACCGATGTGGGCATCGGGATGTCCGGGGGCATCGATTCCTCGCTGGTGGCGGTAATCGCGACCGATGCTCTGGGCGCCGACCACGTCCACGGCGTGCTGATGCCCTCCCGCTATTCCAGCGACCATTCGATAGCCGACGCCGAAGCCCTCTGCCAGAACTTGGGCATCGACCACCGGGTCATTCCCGTGGAACCCGGCCATCAGGCCTTTCTCGACATGCTGGCCCCCTCATTCGACGGAATGGAACCCGACCTGGCCGAGGAGAATGTGCAGTCGCGCATTCGGGGCACGCTGCTGATGGCCTTGTCCAACAAGTTCGGCTGGCTGATCTTGACCACCGGCAACAAGAGCGAGAGCGCGGTGGGCTATTCCACCCTGTACGGCGATACCGCCGGAGCCTTCGCCGTGATCAAAGACTTGTGGAAGCTTCAGGTTTACGCCTTTGCCTCCCATCGCAATCAGCGGGCTGGCCGCCACCTCATCCCCGAAAACGTGCTGGTCAAACCGCCGTCGGCCGAGCTTCGCCCCGACCAGCGGGACGACCAGAGCCTGCCCCCCTACGAAGTGCTCGATCCTCTGCTGGAGGCCTACGTGGAGGGAGACCTCACCCCCGCCGACCTGTGTGGCCAGGGCTACGACCCGGAGTTGGTGAGTCGCATCACCGGTCTAGTGGACCGCGCCGAGTACAAGCGACGCCAGAACCCCCCGGGCGTGCGCATCACCGCCAAGGCATTCGGCCGGGATCGCCGCCTGCCCATTACCAACCGCTACCGGGGCGGCGACTGAGCATGGACGTCGAGTCCCTCGCTGACGCCTGCGGCGGCCTGGCCTGGGTATCTGAGCGGCTCTTCGAGTTGGAAGGTCGCTTGGCCGCCGGCCGGGACGGCGAGGGGCCGCTGGACAACCGAGCTCGAAATCTCTTGGCCCGGTCCAGCCGCCGCCATGGACAGCACGCCCAGTGGTGGCGAGCGGCGCTGCCCGACTCTCCCGCTTTGGCCGCGCCTGATCGGATTCGTCCCCCCACAAGCGCCTGGGAGCGGCTGGTGGATCACATTGAGGAAGCGGCGCCAGGCGACGCCGTTGCTGCGCTGTACGAGGTGGCTCTACCCCAGTTGGCCTTCGTGATCGAGCATTTGGGTCACGAACTGTCGTCGGTGAGCGACGGAGCGGTGATCCGCACCGCCCGCATGGTGGCCGCCGATTTGGCCGAGGAGCAGTACGACTCCAGGCAAGTGTGGAATCCCCCGCATGTCCCCTCTGATGGTGACCTCGAGGAGCTGGCCGGAGGCTTTGCCGACGACTATCGCGAAAAAAGATGGCCTCCGCTGGTGACGTTTCCACGATGAAGCAGGTATCGTTATTGGCTAAGCATTGTCCGTGTCTCTGCTTGGTCAGCGTCGACCGGTTCGACAGCGGCACCGGTAACCCCAGGGTTTTTCTGGTCCAAGGATTATCGGGCCATCGGATTTTCGGAAAGGTGTGACTGTGCCGAAAGAGCGTGTTGAGCGCGATGACGAGGATCTCGTCCGCCTCTATCTGACCGATATCGGCCAATACCCGCTGCTCACCAAAGACGACGAAGTTGAGCTAGCCCAGAAAATCGAGGAGGGCAACGAAGCACAAGCCCTCCTTGACCAGGACAAAGAGAACGATTCCGGCACCTCAGAGCGGCTCTCGCCAGCCCGTCGGCGGATATTGCGCCGCCAGGTCAAAATTGGCGAACAGGCCGAGCGCCGATTCGTCCAGTCCAACCTCCGCTTGGTGGTCTCCATTGCCAAGAAGTACCAGGCGTCCGGTCTTCCCCTTCTGGATCTGATCCAAGAGGGCAACCTGGGCCTGATGCACGCGGTGGAGAAGTTCGACTGGCGCAAGGGATTCAAGTTCTCCACGTATGCCACCTGGTGGATCCGCCAGGCCATCACCCGAGGCATCGCCAATACCGGTCGCACCATCCGCCTCCCGGTCCACGCCGGCGACACTTTGGCCCGCCTCCAGAAGGCCCGGGCCAACCTGGAGAAGAAGCTGGGCCGCCCGGCCACCCTCGCCGAGCTGGCCGTCGAGGTGGACCTTTCCGAGGAGAAGGTCACCGAGGCTCTGCGCTTTGCGGCCGAGCCCTTGTCGCTGAGCGAGCCGCTGCGCGAAGACGGCGACGCCGAGCTGGGCGACGTGGTGGAGGACCGCTCCGCCGAATCGCCCTTTGAGGTGGCCGCCACCGCCCTGTTGCCCGAGGAGATCACCCGCTTGCTCGGTCCCCTCGACGAGCGCGAGCGCGAGATCCTCAAGCTCCGCTTCGGCCTCGACCGCGGCGAGCCCCGCACCCTTGAAGAGGTCGGCGAGCATTTCAACCTCACCCGTGAGCGCATACGCCAAATCGAGGCTAGAGCCATGTCCAAACTCCGCCACCCGAGCAGCGACACCGGCGCCCGCGACCTGCTGGCGGTTTAGTACCTCCTCGATAAACCCCTGCTCAGGCTGCAATCCCTGAACTTTCCGGCACTGACAATGTGAGATAGCTATTGTTGCTCTGGTGCTGATATCTGAAGGGCGTAGCCGTGTCTGACGATGCGTTGAAGCGACGCATACGCGACCCCGATGGGTTGACCGAGAGGCTGTTGGACGCGGCCGCTGAAGTGTTCGTCGAGCAGGGTTACGACAAGGGAGTCGTCACCGACATCGCACGCCGGGCCGGGGCGACCACCGGGGCGATCTATGCCCGGTGGCCGGACAAGAACGAGATGATGGTCGCCGCCCTCAACCACCTCTTCGAGCAGATAACGCCTGAACAGAGGATGAAGAACCTGGGGGTCAGCGGAATGTCGGCCACGGAGATTCTGACGACCTGGGGTGCCAACCTGTTGAAGTCCGATGATGCCCACGATGTTCTGATCCAGGTGTTCGGGAGTGCCCGCAACAACACCGCGGTCCAACAGAGCCTCCAGGAGTTCCTCAACGAGCAAGCCGACCAGCTAAGCGACCTCGTCGAGAAAAGCAAGGACGAGGGGCTCTGGGACAGAGATATCAGCACTTCCGCGCTTGCCCTGATTATCCAGGCCGTTGGGATCGGCACCCACCTGGTGATGTCCGCGGAGCGAGCAAAGCACCATATCCCCCCCGAAGAAGAATTGGTCGAATTGCTCGCCCGGCTGCTATCCGCAGCCAGCCCTCCCGAATAGACCCGATTACAAAGCGGAGGTGGACGGGAATCGAACCCGCC
>JAJEEH010000060.1 GCA_022821105.1 Acidimicrobiia bacterium | reverse complement strand
GACGCGCTCTCCTCGGTGGGGGCAACGCCGATCTCGTCTTATTGGAACAACCTTCTGGATGAGCGACCTCCAGGTGCTGACGCATCCCAAGTCGCGAAAGCCCCGAACATTCCAGAGCACAGACCAGATGGGCCAGCACACACGTTCGGAGGAGTCGCCTTCGATCCGGGAATTCCTGGCGCGTTGGCAGTCAGTGATGGCAGGGGCAACTTCGCCATCGGGTCTCCCAGTGTCGAGCCACCGATCTATGACCCCGGTGGACCTACCTGCGTAGTCGATCAGATCGGCGGCCCTTATAGACGAGTTGCTTTGCACTTGGCCCAATCCGGGGCTAGCAGCCGGGGCGATGCCCAACTTGTTATGGTTTCAGCCAGCGACGATGAAGAACTTCGTGATGTGCTAGAAGCAGAAGGGTTCCAGCTCCAAATTGTCTTGCTCGCCAAATAGCGGAGTGGAGGCGAGCATATTTGCGTGTTTTGTAGTCTATGTAGCTGATGTTTGATTATGTCTAAGATTTTTTCTGTTTGTTCAAGATATTCAGAGGGATATTGTCACTAGCTGTTGGTATGCTTACAGCCATGAGATTTGCCCCTGACCAGGCCGAATGCATTGAAGCCGCTGGAGGCCGTTGCGGGGCGGCAGTGTGCGTCGGGGCGATGGATGTGACCGGCCAGCCAGAGGAGCTACTGCGGGCGCGGATCGGCTTGATTGGGCGGGCCGAGTCGAAGTTGGCGGCGATGAAGTCCCAGGCGGTGGCCGAGATGGCCCGCCAGCACAACGCGGTCGCTGCCGAGCGGATCGTCCGAGAGGAACTGCGATCTTCCAAGCGGGCCGCCCGCCACGACGTCAAGGCTGCGGAACGGCTGGCCGCTTTGGAGGCCACATCTGACGCCTTGGCCGCAGGCGACATCCCTCAAGACCATGCCCGGCTCATCGCCCGGGCCTCGTCGGATGGGCCCATCGACGAGCGAACGCTTGTAGCTGCGGCCAAGGAGCAGAACTACGACGAGTTCGAAAAGACGCTGCGCCGCCAGCAACAGGACCTCTCCGGCGACGATGGGCAGGCCATCTTTGACCGCCAGAGGGAAAAGCGCGCGGCCAGAATCTTCAAGAGCCGCGACACCGGCATGTTCGTCTTGTCGGCCGACCTTGACCCGGTCACTGGCGAGCACATCGCCGCGGTGATGGCCGACAAAGAGCGCGATCTGTGGAATCAAGAAGACCCCAAGGCCCGCCGCACCCCTCAACAAAGAGCGGCCGACGCGTTGGCCGAGTTGATCTTGGAACCGGGCAAGGGCAAGGCCAGAGGGATCGCCTTGGTGCTGGTTGCCGACTACGACTCCACCAACCGGGAACTGGCCAACGCCCGCCTCTCCGACGGCACGCCGCTGCCCATGCAAGAGATGGTCCGGTTGGCTCTCAAAGCCGACATATTCCCCGCTGTGTTCGACGCCAAGACCCAAGATCTTTGGCTCGGCCGGAAGCGGCGAACCGCCAGCGACGCCCAGCGCATCGCCCTGATGGTGCGTGATCGGGTTTGTATCGGCTGCGGTGCTCCGCCCAACCGTTGTTTCTCCCACCACGTGAAGTTCTGGAGACACGGCGGGCCCACCGACTACCCCAACCTCGTTCTTGTTTGCAACGACTGCCACCACAACATCCACGACGATGGCTGGCAGGCCCTCCAAGACCCCGACACCGGCCACTGGAAGACCCATCCCCTACCAGACCCATTTCCCGATACGGGCTCAACAACCTGGAAGCCTGCTCACGTCGAGTCGGTACTGCTGAACTGAGGTTCAAGAGAATCCAACCCTGCTGAGGAGACCCGCCGATTCTGACTACGTTCTGGGCGCTGGCTTCGCGCTTCTAGGAGGCCGGCCAGCTGGATTGTTTCAGAGCAGGGCGTTGACTCGGCGGGCGAATTCTAGGTCTAGCTCGGTTAGGCCGCCGGCGGCGTGGTTGGTTATGGCGATCTCTACGGTGGACCAGACGTTGGACCACTCGGGATGGTGGAAGAGGCGCTCGGAGATCAGTGCTACTCGGGACATGAAGCCGAAGGCTTCGGAGAAGTCCGAGAAGTTGAATGTGGCGGCGAGCTTGTCTCCTTGGCGCTCCCATCCGGGCAGGTCTTCCAGGGCGGCGGCGATCTCCTCGTCGCTGAGCAGTCTCTTGGCATCGGCGTCTACGGCCATGGATCGCCTCCTAAGTGAATTTCAACCGGTGATTCGGCGCGGGTGTCGATCCAGGGATCGTAGCCAGTGTCCTCCAGCTGGGCAGCCAACTCTGGGCCTCCGGTCTCTTGAATCACCCCGTCGATGAGGATGTGGACCACGTCGGCGTGGAGCACAGTCAGCAAACGGCTGAAGTGGGTGATGGCCAGCACGCCGAGGTTGTCCTCATGGGTGGCCTGCTCGATGCGATGACTCACCGCGGCAAGAGCGTCCACATCGAGGCCGCTGTCCAGCTCGTCCAAAATGGCGATTCGGGGGCGGAGCACGCCGAGTTGCACCGCTTCGCTTCGCTTCATCTCGCCGCCGGACAGGTCGACGTTCAACGAGCGGTACAAGAGATCAGGGTCGAAGTCGACCAGTTCGGCCTCGGCAGCCACTTGGGCCTCCACCGCGCTCCGGTCCCCTCCCGCGGCTTCCACTGCCTCTTCCAGCATGTTCTCCAAACCCACGCCCGGCACCTCGGTGGGGTATTGCTGGGTGGAGAACAGCCCGGCGTGGGCCCGCTCCCACGGGGACAGTTCGACAAGATCAACATCATTCAGAGTGATCGACCCCGCGGTTACCTCGTAGCCGGGGCGGCCCATGATGGCGTAGGCCAAGGTCGACTTCCCCGAGCCGTTGGGACCCATCACGGCGTGGACTTCTCCGGACGCCACCCGCAGGTCTACCCCGTTCAGCACCATTTGCCCGCCGACTTGGACGTGCAAATCCGAGACCACCAGCTCGCTCTTGTCCGCCCTACTCATGTCGCTGACCCGTCGTGCTCACTCATCTTGGCCGACCTCCAGCCAGACCTGGCCTTCATCCACACCCACGTCATAGACCGGCACCGGGCGAGTTGCC
>JAJEEH010000193.1 GCA_022821105.1 Acidimicrobiia bacterium | reverse complement strand
CCGATGCCGATGGCCAGTCGGATTCCCCGAGCCCACAGGCCTAAGGCCATTCCGATCCCGATCATGGCCGGCCAAGGGATGTCAGACGAGAGCAGCTCGCGTAGCGGAGTCACAAACTCCAGGGTTACGAAGTCGCTGAACGGTCCGGTCCCGATTCCCGAGTTGGCAATGTCGTAGAGGTTGTCGCGGGCCCAATCGGTGGCGTCGTTCACATACGGGGCGAATTGCCAGTTCAGCGACTCGGGGAACTCGTTTTGGCCGAGAATTCCCCCGATCACCGCTACCACCGAAACCGCGGCGGCCAGCCATCGCATGGCCCGGGCGTCTCGGCCGGGATCAGCGGTGACGATCCCGGTGGAGAAGCGGTCCAGCACGATGGCCATGATCACGATGGCGATGCCGGCCTCAGAGGCCCTCCCCACGTCGATGTTCTGCATGGACCGAAGCACCACCTGGCCCAGCCCGCCGGCGCCGATGAAGGCGGCGATGACCACCATGCTCATGGCCAGCATGGTGGTTTGGTTCATGCCGGCGAAGATGGCCGGACGGGCCTGGGGGAGCCGGACCAATCGGAGTGTCTGGCGTTCAGTGGCGCCGAACATCTCCGACGCCTCGACGGTGACTTGGGGCACGGTGCGCAGGCCCACTTCGGTGAGGCGCACCACCGGCGCCAGGGCGAAGATAACCGTGGAGATCAAGGCCGGCACCCGTCCGAACCCGAACAGCAGCACGAAGGGGATGAGGTAGACGAACCCCGGCATGGTCTGCATGGCGTCCAGAGTGGGACGCACAACCCGGGCCACCGACTCGTTGCGCCAGGCCGCAATGCCCAGCGGAATGCCGATTATCACTGAGATGAGTACCGACACGCTCATCAGCGCCAGGGTGGCGAAGGACTCCGCCCAGAGATCAACAACCCCGATGAGCGCGACACTCGCCAAGCCCAGCGCCCCGGCAATCCGCCCCCGGGTCCACCACAGGCCCAGCCCGGTGAACAGCGGGTAGGAGAACCACGGGAACCACTTGAGGATCGACTCCAACCGGCGGATGCCCCAGTCGATGGCGTCGGTGATCGGATTCAGAAAAACGGTGTACAGCCAGTGAGAAGTCTGGTTGTTGATCAGCCATCGCCGGGCCCGGTCAATGGGATCGGCCAGCTCGATGTCCCAGGAAACGGGAAAGATCCCGAAATTGGTGAACAGCCGGAACACCAAGACCAGCACCACGATTGTGCCTACGGCCAAGATGAAGCGGGCTAGACGGTGCTCAGGGGCAGTGCGAAGCCCAGCGGCTCTGGTGCGGACCTCGTCTACCGCCGTCATCCGCGGTTCTCAGCAAGAACACCGGCTACGTCTTCCCCGCGCAACACTCCAACCGGCGCTTGTTGCTCATCGCAGACCACCACAGGAGAGGTGGACCCGAGCAAGTGGGGGAGCACGGCCTCCAGCGGCGTGGTCATCGAGACCAGCGGCCACCCCGGGTCGATAGCGGCACCATCGAGGGGACGCATCAGCGTGCAGGCCTGCAAGACCTTGGCCACCGGTGCATCTTGAGTGAATGCCCGCACATAGTCGTCGGCCGGGTTGGTGAGAATCTCCACCGGAGTGCCGACCTGCACGAAGGTTCCGTCGTTCATGATGGCGATCCGGTCGGCCAGCTTCAGCGCTTCGGCAAAATCGTGGGTGATGAACACCAGCGTCCGCTGGAGTTTGAGCTGGAGATCTATGAGCTCGTCTTGCATGTCGCGGCGGATGAGCGGGTCGAGGGCCGAGAACGGCTCGTCGAAGAACAGCACTTCGGGATCCACGGCCAGAGCCCTGGCCAGCCCCACTCGCTGCTGCATACCGCCGCTGAGCTGCTGGGGATAGTGGTCGCCCCAGCCCTCCAAGCCGACCGTGTCTAGCAGCTCCCGGGCCCGCTCATGGCGCTGTTGGCGCTCTACTCCCTGCACCTCGAGCCCGTAGGCCACGTTGTCGACCACTTTGCGGTGGGGGAACAGCCCGAAGTGCTGGAACACCATTGCCATCTTCTGGCGGCGCAGGTCGCGCAGCGTGGCGCCGTCGGCTTGGGTGAGCTCGGTGCCGCACACTTCGACCCGCCCCTCTGTGGGCTCAACCAAGTGGGAGACGCAGCGGATGAGGGTGGATTTGCCCGAGCCCGAAAGGCCCATCACCACGAAGGTCTCACCCGGCGCCACCTCGAAGGTGATGTCTCGTACCGCAACCACGCTGCCGGTCGCGGTTTGGATCTGCTCTCGGGATGCGCCGTCGTTGGCCATTGCCCGCGCCTCGCGAGCCTTGCGCCCGAAGACTTTCCACACGCCTTCGACGCATACCTGGGCTGTTTGGCTGGCTGTGTCCATCGCCGCTCCCGGTTCCCGACCTTACCGTTGGAACAGCCGGGTACCGGTTTGGGCTCCTCCCACATTGCAATGGGGGATGCCGCACGGGAGGCAGGACCGGTCGGGCCAAGATGTTTGGACTACCCTAACCAGACGATGGGAGAGGCGGGCGAGCGCCCCAAAAATCTGCCGGTGCAAGAGCGGGCTGTGCTCACCCGCGACCGGATTCTGCAAGCAGCCACCGAGGTGATCATCCAGGAGGGCGTCTCGTCTCTGACCTTCGACAAGGTGGCGGCCCGGGCCGGGGTGAGCAAGGGCGGCTTCCTCTCCCACTTCGGCTCCAAAGACGCCCTGATTGTCGGGTTGCTCAATCAGGTGATGGGAGTGCTCGACGGAGAGCTCAACTTGCTGGCCGAGGGCATCGATGCGAGCCAGGGGGCGTTCGCGCTGGCTTACCTCGACTATGTGCGGGAACCCACCAAGGCGGCCACCGACACTGCGGTGTCGATTCTGGCCGCGGCCGCATTGGACGACGATCATCTGGACAGCACCCGGGCGACGTTCCAGCGCTGGCAGGATCGGCTGTGCCAAGACGACGGGCTCGACGAAACGGTGGCACTGCTGGCCCGGGTCGTCGGCGACGGGCTCTGGCTCATCGACCTGTTCGGTTTGGCACCGCCCACCGCGGAGGAGCGCAGCAAGGTGATCGACCTGGTTTCCAACCTGATTTCCGATCATGGAGCGGCCCGCGACCTGATGGACTCGGCGGAATAGACCGGGGCATCCTGGGGCGCCAGGGGTTGGCTGCCCAAGATGAGGTCGGCTGCCTTCTCTGCGATCATCATCACCGGCGCGTAGATATTTCCGTTGGTGACGGTGGGCATCACCGAGGCGTCCACCACCATCAGGCCCTCGGTTCCGTGAACTTGCATCGTGGCAGGATCGACTACCGACTGGTCATCGGTGCCCATGCGGGCCGTGCCGGAGGGGTGTAGAGCGGTCTCCGCGTCGCGGGCCACCCAGTCCATGATCTCGTCTTCGGTGGCGATCTCGGGCCCGGGGGACAGCTCGCCGGCGTTGTAGGGGGCGAACGCCGGCTGGTTCATGATGTGGCGGGTCACCCGGATGGTCTCCACCCACTCGCGCCGATCCTGGGGAGTGGACAGGTAGTTGAACTGGATGGCCGGCTTGGTACGGGGGTTTCGCGACTTGATGCGGATATGTCCCCGGGAGTCCGAGTACATGGGCCCGACGTGGACTTGGTAGCCGTGCCCGCTGCTTGGTGCTGAGCCGTCGTAGCGGATGGCCAGCGGCAAGAAGTGGATCATGAGGTTCGGGTAGGTCTCCTCGGGGTTGGAGCGCACGAAGCCGCCGCCCTCGAAGTGGTTGGTGGCTCCTGGTCCCTTTCGGGCCAGCCATTGCAAGCCGATCCACGGACGGCGCCACAGCTTGAGATGGGGCTGCATTGACACCGGTTGGCTAGAGGCATATTGGACGTACACCTCCAAGTGGTCTTGGAGGTTCTCGCCCACCCCAGGCAGGTCGGCCACCACTGGGACGTCCAAAGACTCCAGCAGGCCAGCCGGCCCGACCCCGGAAAGCTGAAGCAGCTGGGCTGAACCGAAAGCCCCCGCGCACAACAGGATGTTCGCCCCTTGGGCGGTTCGCTTGCGCCCCCTCTGGCGGTACTCCACACCTGTGGCCCGCTTGCCCTCGAACAGCACCCGGCTGATGAGGGTTCCGGTTTCCACTTTGAGGTTCTTGCGGCTCGCCACCGGGTGCAGGTAGGCCTGAGACGCCGAGAGCCGCCGGCCGCGGTGCACGTTGCGGTCGAACGCCGCGAACCCTTCCTGGCGGTAGCCGTTGACGTCGTCGGTCAGCTCGTATCCGGCCTCCTGCACTGCCTTGAAGAAGGCGGAGAACAGGGGGCTGTCAGCCGGCCCCCGCTCCAACACCAGCGGTCCGTCGTCGCCGCGCCACTGGTCCGCCCCGGCCAGGCAGGTTTCCATGCGCTTGAAGTAGGGCAGACAGTGGCGGTAGTCCCAGTTCTCCATGCCGGGTTCGGCGGCCCATTTGTTGTAGTCAGCGGGGTTTCCCCGCTGGAAGATCATGCCGTTGATCGAGCTGGAACCGCCCAGCACTTTCCCCCGGGCGTGGTATACCCGGCGGCCTCCCATGTGGGGTTCGGGCTCGCTCTCATACTTCCAGTCGTAGAAGCGGTTTCCGATGGGAAACGCCAAAGCAGCCGGCATGTGAATGAACACATCCCACTTGTAGTCCCGCCGCCCTGCTTCCAGCACCAGAACGCTGTTGTCGGCATCCGCACTCAGTCGGTTGGCCAACGCGCAGCCAGCAGAGCCGCCTCCGACAATGATGAAGTCGTACAACGACTGCTCCTAAAGAGAGGGAGAGAGAGCCGGTGTCGGCAGCTCCCGCAAGCCGCCGACACCGGTTCTCAGCTGGAGCCTAGGAGGGGAGCCAAGCGCTCCAGACGCTTTCGTTGGCCTCGATCCACTGGGCCGCGGCGTCTTCCACTGACATTCCATCGTTTTCGATAGCGGCCAGCATCGAGATTTGGTCGGCCGTGGAGTAGCTCATTGCCCGCAGGAAGGCATCCGCATCAGGAGCGTTCTCGGCCAAGTCGGCGTTGACGATCTTGAACAGGGCGTCCTCCGGGTAGTCGCAATCGATGCCGCCATCAGCGTCTCGGGCGTAGCACTCATCGCTGTAGGCGGGGAGGGCAACCCTGGTGAGGTCGTAGGAGCCAAATGCGGAGTGCGGCGTCCAGAAGTAGAACAGCACCGGATCTTCACGGCTGTAGGCCGCGTCCAAAGCGGCCAGGATGCCCGCCTCCGAGCCGACATAGACAATTTCCAGAGGCAGATTCAGGTTGGCGATGATCTGCTCGTCGTAGATCGTCCAGCTGGGGTCGCCGCTGAGGAACTGTCCCTTGTCGCCGGTCTCGGCGGTGGCGAACAATCCGGCGAGCGCAGGATCGGCGAAGCCTTCCCAAGTGGCCAGCGCCGGCTCGCGATCAACCATGTAAGTGGGCATGAACCAGCCGATCTCGCCGACGGGCCCGATCAAACCGGCGTTATCCACATTGCCGTCGGCACTGTCGATGTAGTCGGCCACATTGGCAGCGTGGCCCGATGGCCATACCTCCAACGAGGCGTCGATGTCGCCGGTGTTGATGGAGGCCCACTGGGCGTTCTCGTCGATGTCCACTGTCTCGACGGTGTAACCCAGCTCGCTCTCCAGCAGTTGGGCGGCTACCGCGACGTTGGCCGCCGAGCCGTTCCAGGGGTTGACGGCAAGCGTGATCGTGGTCTGTGAGCCGCGGGAGTCGTCATCGTTGCCGCAGCTGACGGCAACGAGTGCCAATACAGCCAGGAGCAAAGCGATGACCCTCCACCCTCGTAGTGATTTGATTGTGTTCGTCCGCATGGGATCCCCCTTGAGTCGATTGCCGAAAACAGGCCAACTGGACTGTTTTGTAACATAGCACATTGCTCGGCCGCGCGCTAGGGCCTCTTCGTATTTGGCAGACCGGGCGCGGCGCGGGCCATGCTGGGCACCCTCGACGACAGGAGAACGCCATGGCCGATCTGCCGACCGATCCCAGCGAGCTGGTGAGCCAATTCTGTGCTGCCTGGGCCAATGGCGACGCCGATGAGCTGATGGCCTACTTCACTGACGACGCCGTCTATCACAACGTGCCAATGGACCCCACGGAGGGAGCTACGGCCATTCGGGCGTTCTTGGAGGGGTTCTTCGCCACCTCAGGGGGAATCGTGTTCGAGACCCACCATCAGGCGGCCAACGGCAACGTGGTCTTGAACGAGAGGACCGACTACATAAGCACCGGCGATGGCCAACTGGCTTTGCCGGTGTGCGGGGTGTTTGAAATTCGCGACGGTCGCATTGCCCGCTGGTCTGACTACTTCGATATGGGACAGTTCGCCGGCGGCTGAGCGCGGCGTTTCCAAGAGGCGGCTCAGCCGCCGAACAGCTCCGAGAGGGTGTCCACCACGTAGCCGATGTCGTCCGATCCCAGGCCGTGGTGGGTGGGAATGCACAACGCGTGGTCCATCACCAGGTCGGCGTTGGGGAAACCATCGGCTGGGGCCCGGTGCTCGATATCCGAGAAGCCGGGCTGGCGCAGGATGTTGCCGGTCCACACCATGCGGGACTGAACGTTGCGGTCCTCGAGGAAGTTCTGCACCTCGGTGCGGTCGTGCCCCGACTCGGGACGGAGGATGAAGCCATAGCGCATCCAGGTGGTCTCCAGCTCAGGAGTCGTGCGAGGCAGGATCACCTTGTCGGTGTGGTTGACCAGCAAGTCGTTGTAGCGGTCGAATGCATGGCGCCGGCGGGCGTTGAATTCCTCGAGTTTGGAGAGCTGCACCAGCCCGTAGGCCGCGCCCAGCTCCGAGGGTTCGAAGTTGTAGCCCATGTCGTCGAAGATGAAGATCTGGTCGTACATGGTGCCGTCGTCAAGGGGGCCCCAGCGGGTGTCCTCGCCCTGGCGGGATCCGTACAGGTACGACTCCGAGCGCCTTCCCCAGCGCCGACGGGTGAGGCACTTGTCGTGCATCTCGGGATCGTCAATGGCCACCATGCCCCCGTTGCCCGCACAGGTGAGCGAATGGGAGATGGCGAAACTGGTAACGCTGATGTCGCTGCGGGCGCCGATCCGGGTGCCCCGCAGGCGGGTGTCCAGCACGTCGCAGGAGTCCTCGATCACCTTCAGCCCGTGCTCGTCGGCGATGGCCCGGATCACATCCCAGTCGGGGCAGTTGCCCATCAGGTTGGGGGTCAAGATGGCCTTGGTTCGGGGGCCGATCATCTCGGTGATGCGGTTGACATCGATCTGGTATGTGTCGGGCTCTACGTCCACGAATACCGGTACCAGCCCCTGGTGGACGATGGACGACACATCGGTGGAGAAGGTGAGAACCGAGGTGATGATCTCATCGCCTGGTTCCAAGTCCAGGATGCTCACCGCCAGCAGCAGCGCCGAGGAGCCGGAGTTGACCATCACCCCTCGTTCCTTGCCCAGCAAGGTGGATATCTCGTCTTCGAAACGGGCCACGTTCTCTCCGATGAACAGGTCTCCGGAGCGCAGCACGTTCATCACGGCTTCGATCTCGCGCTCGTCTTGGATGGCCCCCGCAGGCGGCAGGGTGCGGACTGGTTGATTCGCCATGGCGGTTGCTCCTAAGCCGGGCGTTGTTCGACCAGCCGCACCAGGGGGATCTGGCGGTGGGGGGCTTTGGCCTGGTAGTCGGCGTACCAGGCCCGGTCGGCCACCAGGCCTTCCCAGGTGGCCGCGTAGTCGTCGCCCTCGCAGATGTCGGCCACCGCCCAGAACTGCCGGCCCTCCTCGGTGATCAGCAGCTCGGGATTGGCCTCTTTGTCGGCGATGTTGAAGTACCAAGAGGGATGGGCCTTGGCCCCGGCGAAAGACGCCACCACGATGCGATGGCCGTCGGGGTCCCGCCAATAGGGCAGCGCCACCTTGTGCTCATTGCCCGATCGGCGGCCTACGGTGCGGATCAGCACATGGTGCATACCCGCCTGGCTCCACACCACGGGGTCGTCGCTTGACTCCATGGCCTCCACGTGCATCTTGGTGATGACCGGGATCTCCTCCAAAGAGGGCGTCTCCCAGGTCTGCTCGACTCGCTGATCGCTCACGGGCTGTCTCCTATTTCTTTGTTCAGGTGGGGTGGTCAGTCCAGCTTCAGCACTCGACGGGCGTTTTCCCGAAGGAAGCCGGGCCAAACCTTGTCCCGGAAGGGGACGTCTTTCATGTCTGTCATGATCCGCTCCAGCGACAGGCCCATGGGGAAGTAGCCGGCGTAAATCACCTTCTCGGCGCCTCGGGTGTTGGCGTAGCGGATGATGGCCTCGGGATAGTGCTTGGGGGCGAACGCCGAGGTGGAATAGTGCAGCCCGGGCCACTTCAACATGAGCTTCACGGCGAGGTCCTCCCACGGCTCGCAGCCGTGGCGGGTGACGAAGGTGAGCTCGGGGAAGTCGTACATCACCCGGTCGATGCGCTCAACATGCTGGGGGGAGAACGGGAACCGGGGGCCGGGCACGCCTGCGCACACGAAGATGGGCAGGTCAAGCTCCACGCACTTGGCGTAGATCGGGTAGAACTTGGCGTCGTCGATGGGCACTTGGGGGATGCAGCCTGCCGGGAAGGCTCCCACTGCCTTCACGCCCCACTCCTGGTGAAGCTGGGTCATGCGGCGCACTTCGCCCATCACGTCGTTGGGGTCGACGCTCATGGAGGGGATGAACCGCTCGGGGTAGTCCTTCAGCGCCCGCTGGCCGCTCTCGTCTTCACAGGAGACGAGGGCCAGCTCGATGTTGAACCGGTCCATCTCCTTGAGCGTCACCTGAACCGGGTCGTCGTCGGTTCCGTACAGCTCTTTGGGCACCCCCTTGAACATGTACTCCACCGGGAAGTCGAACTCCTCCGACGTCTGGGCGTCTTTGGTCTGGGACCGGATTAAGTCGTAGGTGGAGAAATCGGGCTTGGGGAATCCGATCATTGTGTCGACGATTCCGATGTCGGTGGGCATGGCCATGTTGTGGTCCCTCCTCAGGGAGTTCGATCGGTTTCGACGGCGCTCAAGCGGCCAGCGCGGAGCGGGGGGTGATCACGTCCCAGGCGTTGTCCCGCATCATGGCCTTGGCTTCGGCGTCGGTGAAGTTGGGGATGTCGTAGATGAAGTCGGTGGGCACTTCCAGCCCCTCGGCGTGGGGGTAGTCGGAGCCGAACAGCATGTGGTCGGCGCCAATCGTCTCTTTGATCAGGTCTATGTCGTCCTCGTAATAGGGCGACACCCAGACATGGTCGATGAACTGGTCCACCGGGTCGGTGCGGAACTCCTGGGGCATCTTGCCGTAGGCGATCTTCAACTCCTCCACCAGGCGAGGGGCGAACATGCCCCCGTTCTCGATGCAGGCGATCCGCAGGTTGGGATGGCGGTCGTACAGGCCGTGGCACACCAGGGCGGCCATGGTGTCGAAGATCTGGCGGT
>JAJEEH010000122.1 GCA_022821105.1 Acidimicrobiia bacterium | reverse complement strand
TCGGCAGCTGGCCGCCGGTCGGTGGGGATGTACCACATCGCCTGGGAGGTGCCTTCTCTGGAGGAGTTGGCCGCCATTCGCCAGAGGCTGGTGGACGCGGGCACCCTCTATGGCGAGAGCGACCACGGGGCCAACAAGAGCCTCTATGCCAAAGATCCCGACGGCTTGGAGTTCGAGGTGATGTTGCTGGTGCCCGCCGAGTACTGGGGCGACGAGGAGAACCAGGCCATCATCCGGCCCCTAGATCTCACTCAGGAGCAGCAGCGGTTTGCTGCGCTTGCTGCTGACGACTAATCAAGGCCTTCTCCATGAATTTCACCAACCAGTACTGCTACTTCTACGACGACGACCTATTCGTGGACACCGATCGGGAGGGCTTCCGCCGCAGGGTCATCACCGGCGACGGGCTCCAGCTCTGCTTCTGGCGCATTGCCGGCGGGGCTACCGGGTCGTTCTTGCACCGCCATGAAGACCACGAACAGCTCGGCATCATCGTGCGGGGCAAGCTCGACTTCCGCATCAACGACGATCCCGACAGCACCGAGCGGGTGGTGCTGGGCGAGGGCGAGGCATACATCGCCCCCAAGGGGGTGTGGCACGGCGACTCCGTGTTCATCGGCGACGACGAATACGGGGAGTGCTGGATTCTCGACGTGTTCGCCCCGCCCCGCGACGATCTGCTCGTGGGCTAGGCCATGTTTGATCCTCTCACCTGGCAGCTGGGGAACTAGCTCGATGTCCGATTGGCGGCTGGCGGTTGACATCGGGGGCACGTTCACCGACGCAGTGCTGTTGGACGCCGCCACCGGTGAAGTAACGGTCAACAAGGCCCTCACCACCCCGGCCGCCCCCCTCGAAGGGGTGCAGGCCGCGGTGGGCCAGCTTTTGCGGCGAGCCGAGGTGGCTCCCGGCGAGATCACTGCTCCCATCGTCCACGCCACCACGCTCATCACCAACGCCCTCATCGAGAACAAGACCGGTCGCGCTGCCCTGGTCACCACAACCGGCTTCGGCGACACCCTGCTCATCCGAGACGAGCACCGCTACGACATGTACGACCTTCAGATCGAGTTTCCCGATCCGCCCATCAGCCGGGAGCTCACCTTCGAGATCGACGAGCGCACCGCGGCCACCGGGGAGGTGCTGGTGGTTCCGTCGGCGGCCAGCATGGCCGCGCTGGTGCGAAGGCTGGAGGCGGCTGGCGTCGAATCGGTGGCGGTATGCCTGCTCAACTCCTATGTCAACCCGGCTAATGAGCGGCTGCTGGCTGATGAGCTGCGCCGGGAGCTGGGAGTGCCAGTGTGCGCATCGGCCGACATCTCGCCGCAGATCAGGGAGTACCCCCGCATGATCACCGCGGCCTGCAACGCGGCCACCATGCCCATCATTGGGCCGTACCTCGACGAGCTTCAGAAGTGGCTGTCGGCCGAGGGATTCGGCGGGTCGGTGCTCATGATGCTCTCCAACGGCGGAGTGGTGTCGGCCGATGACGCGGCTGCCGCCCCAATCCGGCTGGTGGAATCTGGACCGGCCGCTGGCGCTCTGGCCGCCCGGTGGTTTGCCCGCCGAATGGGGGAGGAAAGATTGCTGGCCTTCGACATGGGGGGAACCACCGCCAAGGCCACCCTGGTGGAGGAAGGCGAGCCGGCGCTCACCAACACCTTCGAGGTGGCCCGGCGGTACCGGTTCAAGAAGGGGTCGGGCTTTCCGGTGTCGGTACCCTCGGTCGACTTGGTGGAAATCGGTGCGGGGGGCGGCAGCCTGGCCCATCTCGACCAGTTCGGCCTGCTCAAGGTGGGGCCTGAGTCGTCGGGGGCCGATCCTGGTCCGGCATGCTACGGCCAGGGCGGCGATCAACCGGCGGTGACTGACGCCGACGTGGTGTTGGGGCTGCTCGACCCCGATGCCTTTTTGGGCGGCGACATGCCCTTGGATGCCGGGCTGGCGCAGTCCGCCGTCGAGCCGTTGTCCGAAGGTCTGGGCCTCTCGATCACCGACACCGCGGCGGGGATGTACGAGGTGGTCAGCCAGAACATGGCCGCCGCCGCCCGCATGCACGCGGTGGAGCGGGGGGTGGATCTGCGGGGGGTCACCGTTCTGGCCTTTGGCGGGGCCGGGCCGCCCCACGCCTGCCGGGTGGCCGAACTGTTGGACTCGGATCGGGTGGTGTTCCCGGTCAACGCCAGCGTGCTGTCGGCGTTCGGGACCTTGGTGTCACCGGTGCGCATCGACCTGGCCCGGTCCATGCCGGTGAAGCTGGCCGAGGTGGCGGCCGCAGACCGGGACGGTCTTCTGGACGAGCTGCGGGAAGAAGGCCGCCGGGTGCTGCTCAGCGCCGGAGTGCCCGAGGCCGACATCAGGTTCCGCTACGGCATCGATGCCCGCTATACCGGGCAGGGCAATGAGATCACCGTCTGGGTGGGAGAAGGGGATGCCTGGGAGGCCGCTGACGCCGACGTGGTGGGGGCGTTCGAGGCCGAATACCGCCGCATCTACGGCATGACGATCGACGACGTGCCTATCGAAGTGGTCACCTGGCGCCTGTCGGCCCGAGCCGACCCGGTCGAATTTGGCACCGCCGATTCTCGGATGCCGCCCACCGCTGCCGAGAGCTCTTCTGGATCAGCTTCTGCTCGCACTGCGGTGTTCGGCCGGGAGCAGGATGCGGTGGAGGTTCCGGTGTACCGCCGCGCTGATCTGGCCATCGGCGCGGAGTTCTCCGGCCCCGCGCTAGTAGAAGAGCGGGAAACCACGTCGGTGATTCGTCCTGGTTGGCGAGTGACGGTTGCCGGAGATGCCAGCCTTGTTGCCGTTCGGGGGGAGACATGACCCAGACGACATACGACCCCATTCAACTGGAAATCCTGTGGCAGTCGCTCATCTCGGTGGTGAACGAGCAGGCTCGGGCACTCCAGCGGGCCGCGTTCAGCCCCATTGTGCGCGAGGCCGGCGACCTGGCCAACGCCGTGTTCGACAAGCGAGGCCGGATGGTGGCCCAGGCGGTAACCGGCACCCCCGGACACATCAACTCCCTGGCCATCGGCGCGGCCAACATGCTTGACGAATTTCCCCCCGAGGCCCTCGAGCCCGGCGACGTGCTGGTTACCAACGACCCCTACCTCACCGCGGGCCAGTTGCTGGACGTGACCGTGCTGGTGCCGGTGTGGCGTGCCCCGGCTGCGGGGGGTGACCCCGTGCCCATCGCCTACTTCGGCTCCACCATCCACCACACCGACGTGGGGGGCTACGGCATCGGCGCGGGAGCCCGGGACTGCTTCGAAGAGGGCTTGTGGATACCCATCTGCAAGCTCATGAAGGCCGGTGAGCGCAACGAGGATGTGTGGAAGTTCATCTTGTCCAACGTCCGCCAACCCGACCACATGGCTGGCGACCTGCACGCCCAGATGGCATCGGGGGAGGTGGGCGCCCAGCGGCTGGCCTCCCTATGCAACGCCTACGACCTTGACGACATCGAGGAGTTGGCCGACGAGATCATCGACCGCTCCGAAGCGGCCACCCGGGCCAGCATCGCCGAACTGCCCGCTGGTGAGTACCAGGCCGATGCGGTGCTGGACCTGGCCGACGGCAGCCGCATCGACATCGTGTGCTCTTTGCGGGTCGATCCCGATGCCGGAGAGATCATGGTGGACTACACGGGCACATCTGAGGCCAGCCCTTGGGGTATCAACGTGGTCCGCAACTACACCCACGCCTACACCACATTCACCGTGCGCTCGGTGCTGAACCCGGAGATTCCCAACAACCACGGCAGCCTGGCCCCGATCAAGATGACCGCCCCCGAGGGGTCAATCGTGAACGCAGTGCTGCCCCAGCCGGGAACCGCCCGCCATGTGGTGGGCATGTTCTTGCCCAACGCCCTGCTCAAAGCCCTGGCCCAGGTCAAGCCCGAGGAGTCCATGGCCGAGGGGGCGGGCGCGGTTTGGACCATGCAGGTGAGCGGCAACCACGACGACGGCACCCCGTTCATCACCGCCATGTTCACCTACGCCGGAGGGGTGGGCGCCCGGGCGTCCAAGCCGGGCTTGGACGCCTGCTCCTATCCCACGGGGGTGAGCGCCGTGCCCATCGAGGTGGTGGAGGCCTCCGCACCGGTGCGCTTCACCCGCAAGGCGTTGCGCCCCGGCTCGCAGGGGCCGGGGGCCCAGCCGGGCGGCAAGGGCCAGACCATCGAGTTCAGCGTGGACACTTCCCGCCCCTGGCTGCTGAATGCGGTGACCAGCCGCCTGTCCGACCCGCCGCAAGGCATATTTGGCGGCGGCCCTGGCGAGGCAGGCTCATTCCAAGTCAACGGCGAGCCGGTTACCACCCAGAGTCGGATCACCCTCGACTCCGATGATGTCGTGCGCCTCGACCTTCCCGGTGGCGGAGGCTACGGGGCGCCCGAAGCGCCCGATGGCTGAACCGGTCACGTTCTCGTCCGTTTGGCAGCGGACGGTCGAGCGGGATGGCGATGCCGTTTTCTTGATCTTCGAGCGGCCTGACCGGTCTACCGCATCCTGGACTTACGAACAGTTCGACGCCGCCATCGGCGATGTTGCCGCCGGGTTGATCCAGCGGGGGGTGGCCCCGGGCGATTCGGTGCACTTAGCGCTGACCAACACCCCGGCGTTTGTGGCCCTGTGGCTGGCCGCCAACCGGCTTGGGGTGTGGATCGTGCCGTCCGACCCCATGGGCAAGGTGCCGGAGTTGGCCGACCACATCGAGCGCACGAAGCCAAAGGCGGGCTTTTGCGCCACCGACCGGGCTGAGGTCTACCGCCAGGCCGCCGAAACGAGTCCTGATCTGGCCATCACCGAGGTGGACGAGGCCGGCGGCAATCTCGACGCGCTCATGGGAACCGCTCAAGTGGACTGGCCCGCAGTGGATCCTGGGGACCGGGCGGCGGTGATGTTCACCTCGGGAACCACCGGGCGGCCCAAGGGGGTGGAGATCACCCAGGCCAACTACGCCTTTTGCGGACAGGTCATGGCCGAGCGGGCCGATCTGGCCCCCGACGACCGCCAGCTGGTGGTGCTTCCCCTGTTCCACGCCAACGCCCAGTACTACTCCTTCGCCTCGGCCATATGGACCGGGGCCTCAGTGGCGCTGATGCCCGCCTTCTCGGCCAGCGGGTTCCTGGCCCAGGCTGCCCGCCACCAGGCCACCTGTGCCAGCCTGTTCGCCGCCCCGATGCGGATGATCCTGGCCCGGGGTGCCCCGGTAGACGGCGTGGGGCTGCGCCACTGCTGGTACGCCCAGAACATCGCCGATGACCAATACGTGATCCTTGCCGGCTGGCTCGGATGCCGTCCGCGCCAGCTCTACGGCATGACCGAGACGATCCCCGCCGTGCTCACCGAGCCAGCCGACAATCCCGTGCCGTCGTCCATGGGCCAGGTGACCCCTGGCTGCCAGGTAATCGTGCGCGACGGCGAAGTGCTGGTCGGGGGACAGCCCGGCACGACTCTGTTCGCTGGCTACCTGGACGACCCGGAAACCACCGCGGACTCGTTCACCGGCGACGGCTGGTTCCGCACCGGCGATCGGGCCCGTCTCGAAGATGACGGCCGCCACTACTTCGACGGCCGCCATTCCGACGTGCTCAAGGTGGCGGGGGAGAACGTGTCCATCGTGGAGGTGGAGACGGTGCTGGCCAGCCACCCCGCGGTATTGGAGGCCGCGGTGGTGGGGGCGCCCGATCCAGTCCGTGACGAAGTGCCGGTGGCCTTTGTGGTCCCTGGCGACTCAGCTGCGCCTCCATCCGAAGAGGAGCTGTCTTCGTGGTGTCAGGAGCGGCTGACCAAGGCCAAGTTGCCCCGTTCGTTTACGCTTATGGACGAGCTGCCGCGAACCAGTGTGGGAAAAATCCGCAAGTTCCTGCTACGACAAGAGGCAGAGGCGACAAGGGGGTGACCACATGACCATATTGACCAGCGATTTGCTGGAATCCTTCGACGACTCCATCACCGATGTCGCCACTGCGGTGACCCTTCCTCCCGAGATCTACACCTCCGAGGAGTTCTTGGCCTTCGAGCGCCAGGCGCTGTTCGAGCACGAGTGGTGCTGTGTGGGGGTGGCCAGCCGCATTCCCGAAACGGGCGACTGGTTCACCACCACGGTGAGCACCGAACCCGTGATCGTGGCCCGCCAGCGGGACGGCAGCATCGCGGCGTTCTCAGCCATCTGCCGCCACCGGGGAATGCAGGTGGTGGAGGGGGAGGGCAACAGCCGTTCCTTCCGGTGCCCGTACCATCACTGGAATTACCGGTTGGACGGACGACTGATGGGTGCCCCGGCCATGGAGCAAACCGAGGGCTTCGACAACGAGGACTGGGGCCTGCCCAATCTGGCGGTTGAGCTGTGGCACGGGTTCATCTTCGTCAACTTCAATCCCGATGCCCCGCCCCTGACCCCCACCCTGGAGCGGTACGAGTCGTACCTCACCAACTACGAGCTCGACAACTGCGTTTGCCCGGGCACTTTCACGCTCGAAGACCTGCCCTGGAACTGGAAGGTCATGTTCGAGAACTTCAACGACGGCTACCACGCCAACCGCCTCCACCAGGTGATCCAAGACTTTTGCCCCTCGGAGATGGCCCGGTTCCCGGTGCCGTGGTCGGACGACTCCAACGTGATCTTCCGGGAGAACGGCTATACCCACATCGACGGCGGGTTCAACGCCACCCGCAAGGCTCTGCTTCCGGTGTTCCCCCAGCTCACCGAGGAGGAGCGGTGGCGGTCGACGTTCGCCCTGATACCGCCCACCCTGTGCTTCGGCACCGCACCCGACCAGGCATTCTTCTTCATCGTGCGGCCCAAATCAGCGGAGACCATCGACGTGGAAATCGGCTACCTGCTGCACCCCAGCGCGCTGGAGCACCCCATGTTCGACCACCTCTTTCAGGCCAGCGACGAGGGGGTGCAGGTGTTCGTGGCCCAAGACCAAGACGCCACCACCAAGGTTCAGCGAGGCCTGCGGTCCCGATTCGCCGTGCGGGGACGGTACTCCTGGCAGGAGGAAACCCACGTTCAATTCAACCGCTGGCTCGTGCAGCGCTACCGCCAGCACTGGCCAATGAGCACGGAGTCTTCTGACGGGGCATGATTAAGGCCCTGGTGTGACCGAAACAGATCGCCCATACAGGAGGGGAATCCATGACCAAGAGAATTGATGGCCGACTTCGGCTACTGATGCTGCTGGCCGCGCTGTTGTCAGTGCTGGCCCTGGTGGCTGCCGGCTGCGGCAACGACGACGATGACGACGGCGGCGCAGCCGTAGAGGCACCTGCGCCTGAGCCTGAAGAAGAAGCACCCGCACCTGAGCCTGAGCCCGAGGAAGAGGCCCCCGAGCCGGAACCCGAGGAAGAGGCCCCCGCCCCCGAGCCAGAACCCGAGGAAGAAGCGCCCGAACCGGAACCTGAGCCCACCGAGCCGCCCATGGACATGGAGCTGCAAGCGCTGTTGGACACCTTTGATGCCAACGGCGACGGCACCCTTACCATCGGCGTGGCCGCAGCTGGCCCACGCGACGACCAGGGTTACTACCAGGCGCTGGTGGACTTCGCCGAGGAGTTCTCGGCGGCAAGCGGGTTCGCACCCCCCATCGTGAGCGACAACATCGGCGCAGCCGAGGCAGCCCAGGCCATGTCCGATCTGGCCGCCCAGGGCGTGGATGTGATCTTGGTGGGGGCCAGTGAGATCGCCGAGCCGTTGGCCGACCTCACCGAGCAGTATCCCGACATCTTCTGGTACTGCAACTGCGGTGCCGGGTTCCCGGAGATCCCGGGCCTGGCCCAGGCCACTGACTGGGGCGCCCCCATCCACTACACCGCGGGCGTGGCCATGGGCGCGGCTTTGCAGGACCATGGCGGCGACACCGCCGTATTCCTGGGCTGCTGCGACCTCGGCTTCGAGAAGGAGGCCTACAACGCCACCGTGTACGGGCTCCAGACAGTCGACCCGTCGTTCACCATGGAATACGTCGCCACCGGCGCCTTCCCGTTCGACTTCGACAACTCGGCCAATGCCACTGCGGCGCTCACCAACGCCATCGCCGAAGGGGCCACCCTGGCCTACGCATACTTGGGCGGTGCTCTGAACCCGGTCGGCCAGTTGGCCACCGATGAGGGGATTGCGGTGTTCGCCGCCGGTCCTGGAGACATCTGCTCCCGCGACGATGGGATCGCGTGGACCGGCGCCATCGTGTTCGACGGAGGTCGATATGCCCAGCAGGCGCTGCCGCGCATCATCTCCGGAGACTTGACCGAAGGCTCTACCTTCCAGTTCCCGACCCTGCAAGGCCTCAACGGCGGCGAGCTGTGCGACCCGTCGGCCGAGGCTGAGGCGCTGCTTGCCGATGCCTTCGAGGCTGTCACCACCGATGGCGAATTGCTTGGCGTGCTCGGCGGAATCTCCGGCGAGGCCTACGGCGGCGGGTGACGGACGCGACGACCGAAATGACAGGCGCCGGGGGGCCTGACCCCTCGGCGCCTGCGGTCGAGCTCGCCGGGATAACCAAACGCTTCGGCGGGATCGTCGCCTGCGATCAGGTTGACCTGACCCTGCACCGAGGTCGAGTCCACGGAATCCTTGGTGAGAACGGGGCTGGCAAGTCCACCCTGATGAAGGTGCTCATCGGGCTGGTGCTGCCCGATGCGGGCTCTATCCGCATTGACGGCCAACCCCGCACCATTCACGATCCGTTGGCGGCCGCCGCTCTGGGCATCGCCATGGTCCACCAGCACTTCAGCCTGGTGGACCAGCTCACTGTGTGGGAGAACGTCGCCCTCGGTGAGGAGGGGCGGCTGAAGTCGGCAGGGGTGCGCGATCGGGTGGCGGCCATCAGCCGTCAATACGGTTTGGAAATAGACCCCGATGCCCGGGTGGGCGACCTCACCGCCGGGCTGCGCCAACGGGTGGAAATCATCAAGTGTTTGCGCCGCGATCCCCATATCTTGGTGTTCGACGAGCCCACTTCGGTGCTCACCCCTGAGGAATCCGAACAGCTCTTCGGCACTCTGAGGGAGGTGGTGGCGGCCGAGGACCGAGCGGTGGTGCTGGTCAGCCACAAGCTCGACGAGGTGCTCCACGCCACCGACGAGATAACCATCATGCGCCAGGGACGGGTGGTGGATCGCCGGCCCACTTCCGATGCCGACGCCCGCAGCCTGGCTCGGGCCATGGTGGGTCGGGAAGTGTCACTGCGCTCGGAGCGGGCAGCCTTCGGACTGGCCGAGATAGAGGAAGCAGACCGCGAACGCGAGGCCGAACTCCAAGACCAGCAGCCGGCGCAGTCTCTGGACACAGATGGACCGGTCTTGCGAATCGAAGGGGTCACAGTGCAAGGCCGGGGCGGGGCGAGGTTGCTGGACGACATCAGCCTGGATCTGCGGGCGGGAGAGATTGTTGGCGTGGCCGGTGTGGAGGGCAACGGCCAGCGCGTCTTGGGCGATCTGCTGTCCAGCCTCATTCCGCTGGATGCCGGTCGGGTGGTGGTGAACGACTCGGAAGTCCGCTCCGGCGCCCCTGGAGCCATGGCCAAGGCTGGCATAGGGGTCATCCCCGAAGACCGCCACGACTCCGGCGTGGTGCTGGATATGACGGTGGCCGAGAACCTGCTCTTGGTGGACCCCCATCGTGTGGCCCGCCACGGCGTCATGGACAAGGGGCAGGTGATAGAGACGGCCCAGCAGATGATCGAGGAGTTTGACATCGGTTGTTCCGGGCCCGACGCCCCGCTGTGGTCGTTGTCGGGCGGAAACCAGCAGCGGGTGGTGCTGGCCCGCGAGCTGGCCGCCGAGCCCGATGTGCTGGTGGCCGCACAGCCCACTCGGGGGTTGGACGTGGGGGCGATCGAGTACATGACCGATCGGCTGCGCAGAACCGCGGTCGACGGTGTGGCCGTGCTGCTGATCTCCAGCGAGCTAGAGGAGATCCTGGATTTGTCCGACCGGATAGTGGTGATGTCCAGGGGCCGGATCGTTGGCGAGCTCTCCCACGACGACGCCAACCTCGAGACACTTGGCCTGCTCATGGGGGGAAGCGAAGGGTGACGCGAGGGGTGCGGGCAGCCGAGTGGGTGGTGCTGTATGCCCTCAGCATCGTCGTAGCCCTGGCCATCTCGAGCGTGATCGTGGAGGCCACCGGCGGCGACTGGTGGCCGGTACTTGAGGCATTGGTGGATGGCAGCATCAAGGCACCCGGGCGCTGGGGCGAGACCCTGGGTGTGGCCGCACCCCTGCTGTTGGTGGCATTGGGAACGGTGATCTCGGCCAAAGCTGGCCTGATCAACATCGGCCAAGAGGGCCAACTGCTCATGGGGGCAGCTTTCGCGGTGTATTTCAGCTTCCGCATCGGCGGCCCCGGCCCGCTGAATGTGGTGCTGTTGTTGCTGTTCGGCGCGTTGGGCGGGGCGGTGTGGGCCTCGGCCGCCGGTCTGCTGCGCTATTGGCGGGGGGTGCCCGAGGTGCTGAGCACCCTGCTGTTGGTGTTTGTGGCCATCCAGGCCGTGGGCTACGGCTTGAAGTGGCAATGGCTGCTGTTGGCCGACGAGGCCAGTCGCGGCAACCGCAACCTGGTGAGCGAGCAACTGGCCAAGAACAACCGGATCCCCCGTCCCGACATATTCGGCAACGAGTTCCCCGTCACCGTCTATGTGGCATTGGCGCTGGCCTTGGCGGTGGCCTATGTGCTGGCCCGCACGGTTTGGGGTTTTCGGTTGAGGATGCTGGGCCACAATCCCCGGGCTGCCCAGCGATCCGGCGTGTCGTCCACTGTCTACGGCGCCACCGCGCTGGCCATCGGCGGAGCATTCGCTGGCCTGGCCGGGGCGGCCATGTTCGCGGGGGGTGGCTTCTCTTTTGGCAACTACCGGTTGGTGCCCGGCTTCTCCGACAACATCGGGTGGACCGGCCTCTTAGTGGCCCTGATGGCCCGGGAGCGGGCGCTGCCCGCGGTGGTGGCCGCCTTCGTGTTCGCCATGCTGCGCACTGGGGCGGGCTTCGTAAACAGCACCGGGGTGGAAAGCCGAATCACCGACGTGGTGCAGGGTCTGTTGGTGCTGGCCCTCCTGGTTCCCCCCGCGGTGGTCTTCCTGCGAGATCGCCGACGGGCCCGGGCCGCGGCTACGGAGAGGGTGTGATGTTGTGCTGATCGCCAGGATGCCATTTGTTGACGGGGAGGGCGATCCATGGTGCTGATCGACTTTTTCTCTGCCGTGGGCGACGTGCTGTCGAGCGAGTCCACTTACATCAACGGCGCGCTGTTCGCCGCGCTGCTGGCCTTCGCCGCCACCGGAGAATGGGTGGCCGAGCGATCCGGGACACTCAACATCTCAGTGGAGGGCATGCTGCTCAGCGGCGCCTTTGCCGGCGCGCTCGGCTATCACCTGGCTGATTCGGTAGCGGTGGGCTTGATGCTCGGCGCGGTTGGCGGGTTGATCATCGCGGTGGTGCAGGCCGAGATGAGCCACCGCCTCACCGCCGATCAGTTCGTGGTCGGCCTCACCCTCAACATCCTGGTAGTGGGCCTCACCGGGTTCTTGGACCGAGAGATCGATCCTCGAGCCGACTATGCCTCTGAGGTGGAGATCCCCATCCTGGTGGACATCCCCCTATTCGGGCAGGCGCTGTTCGGCGAGCCGTGGCCGTTCTATCTGCTTTACGGATTGGTGCCGCTGTCGTGGTGGTTGGTGTACCGAACCCGCTGGGGACTGGAGCTTCGGGCCGCAGGGGAGAACCCCCAGTCGGCCGACGTGAGCGGCATCGACGTGAACCGCCGCCGCCGCCAATCCATCTACTACGCCGGGCTGACCTCCGGGCTGGGGGGCGCCTACTTCCTGTTCGCCCGACTGGCCACATTCGACGACTCCGTCATCGGCGGTCAGGGATTCATTGCCATCGCCGCGGTCATCTTCGGCGGCTGGACCTTGTGGGGAACCATGGGGGGCTGCGTCTTGTTCGCCGGGGCCCTTTCCTTCCAGTTGTCGCTGCAAGGATTGGGCTACGAGCTCAACACCGAGCTGTTGCAGGCGCTGCCCTATTTGGTGACCATCGGGGCCATGGCCATCTTCGCCCGGAGGGTGAGGCCACCCGCCGCTTTGGCTCAGCCCTTCATCCGCGGTCTGAAATAGTCGGGCTGAGACGAAGGGGAGCGGCGATGAAGGCGATGCGATACCACGAGCCCGGCGGGCCGGAGGTGCTCCGCTACGAGGAAGTGCCCGACCCTGAGCCCGGCTCGGTGGATGTGGTGGTGGACGTGGTGGCTACCGCGCTCAACCGGCTTGATGTGGTTCAGCGCCATGGCTGGTTCACCATGCCCGGCTTCACCCTGCCCCACATCGCTGGCATGGACGTGGCCGGGGTGGTGTCGGAGGTGGGCCCGGAGGTCGACGGGGTGGCCGTGGGCGACCGAGTGGTGGTGGACCCGTCGCTCGCCGGGGTGGACGACCGTTCCAAGCTGGCGGGCCGGGGCGACCTGTACGGCGAGCTGGGCATCATCGGCGCCACCGCCGACGGCGGCTACGCCGAGCGGTGCCTAGTGCCGGCTTCGCACGTCTATGCAGTGCCCCACGCCATGTCGTTGGAGATGGCGGCCACCTTCCCCACCTGTTACCTCACCGCGGCCCACGCCCTTTTCGAGGTGGGCGGGCTCACCGAGGGTGAGACGGTGATGATCCACGCCGCCGGCTCAGGGGTGTCAGTGGCCGGAATCCAATTCGCCGTAAACGCCGGGGCCACCGTGCTGGCCACCGCGGGCACCGACGAGAAGTGCCAGCGGGCCCTTGATCTGGGGGCCTCCCATGCGCTCAACAACCGGACCGGCGACGTGGCCGCCTGGGCCCGAGAGCTGACCGCTGGGGCGGGAGTGGACATGGTGTTCGACCATGTGGGCACCGCTCTGTTCGGGCCGTCATTGTTCGCCCTGGGCATCGGTGGGCGGCTGGTGAACTGCGGCAACTCCTCCGGTGATGAAGCGGTGATCCCGTCGTTGGGCTACGTGTTCCACTCCGGCATCAAGATCTTGGGGTCCGACCCCTACCGCCCCGAGGAGTTCGGCCCGGCATGGGACACCTTCTGCGGCGACGGATTCACCGCTGCGGTGGACTCGGTGTTCGACCTGGCCGATGCGGCCGATGCCCAGGCCAAGATGCTGGCCAGTGACTTCTTCGGCAAGATCCTGCTGAAGCCCTGACATGGATTTCGGGAGAACGAGTGGCTGATTCCCCGTATCCCGAGCTGAAGAAATCCCATGTCCCCGAACGGGTAGGCCGCCCTTGGACCGACCACAAACCCCCGCCGTCAGCCCCGGTGTGGGCTGTGATCGGGGGTCTCGGCTCGTTTCATGTGCTGGTGGCCGCTTTGGAACTGGGGGTGTTCGATGCCTTAGCCAACCTAGGTGCAACCCCCGGTATCCCTCCGGCGGTGATTGCCGTTGAATTGGCCGACGAACTCGGAGTGTCAGCCCCCCACCTAGAGGCCCTGCTTGACTCTCTGGCAGTGCTCGGCCTGCTGGAGCGAGTGGGCGGCCGCTACGGCCTGAACGACACCGCGGCCCGCTATCTCACCACTGACGGCCCAGCGTCAATGGCCTCGCTAGTGCCCGTGGCCCCCGGCCCGCTGGACAACTGGTCCCGACTGGCCGAAACCATCCGGAACGGCCGGCCTGCCGAGCCGATCGAAGACGATCCAGCCGAGTTCTACCGCCCCTTGGTGGAGGGCACCTTTACGACAATGCTCCGAGCCGCCACCAGGGCCGATCTTCAATTGTGCTACAGCGCCATGGCGGGGCCGCGGGTGCTGGATCTGGGCGCTGGCGGCGCCCCGTGGGCAATCGCGGTTCTCAAGGCCTGTCCTGAAGCCACCGCGGTGATCAACGACCTAGACGGAGTAATCGAAATAGCCCACCAAACCACCGCCGAACACGGCGTAGCCGACCGCTGCGATTTCCGCCCCGGCAACTTCCACACCATCGAAATCGAGCCCGAGGCCTACGACATCGCAGTACTGGGCCACGTCTGCCGCACCGAGGGCCCCGCAGGCGCTCAACGTCTTATCGCTAGAGCATGGGAGGCCCTGCGCCCCGATGGAAGATTGCTACTAGCCGACTATTTCGTAGCCCCCGAACCCCAATGGAGCCCCCACAGCGTGCTCATGGGCATGACCATGATGGCCAGCACCATAAACGGCTTCCCTATCACCGCCTCGCAGGTCGCCGAATGGCTTCGGGAAGCCGGTTTCGAGCACCTCCGCCTAATAGAGCCCATAGGCCACCAATACCTCTACACCGCCACAAAGCCCCGCCGCCCGGACGCTCTACTGCAACCCAAAGGAACACAATGACCGAACAGATCGACACCCTCATCAAGGGCTGGTACGTGGTCACCATGAACCCGACCCGCGACATCATCAGAAACGGCGCAGTAGCCATAAGAGGCAACCAGATCGTCGATGTAGGCAAGGCGTCGGACTTGGAGGCCCGTTACCAGGCCGCGGAGACAGTGGGCGGCGACCGTTTCGTAGTTACCCCAGGGCTGGTCAACACCCACATCCACATCACCGGCGAGCCCCTCACCAGGGGCTACGTGCCTGACGACACCCCGTTTGAGGAAAACGTGTTCCAGTGGCTGTGCCCGCTTTATTCGGTATACACCGCCGAGGAGGAGCGCCTGTCGGGGCAGCTGGCCGCGGTGGAGATGCTGAAGTCGGGCACCACCTGCTTCTTGGAGGCGGGCACCATTCGGTTTGTCGACGAGGTGATGGACGGTCTGGTCGAGTCCGGCATCCGGGGCCGGATCGGCAAATGGGTATGGGATCTGCCTCCCGAGCCCAGCGTGTACCGCCAAGACACCGACGAGGCCATCGCCAACCTGCGCGACACCGTCGAGCGGCTCCAAGGCACCGCCGGCGGGCGGTTGGGGGCATGGTCGATGGTGGTGGGGCACACCACATGCTCCGACCCCTTGTGGCAGGCCGCCCGGGCCACTGCCGACGAGTACGGCGTGGGGCTCAGCTTCCACATGTCTCCAGCCACCCTGGATCCCGACACCTTCATCGCGGCGTTCGGCCAGCGTCCCATGGTGCACCTTGGAGAACTGGGCGTGCTGGGCAACGACACCGCCATCACCCACTGCGTCCACGTCGACGACCAGGAGATCGCGCTGCTGGCTGAGGCCGGAACGTCGGTGGTCCACTGTCCCACCACCGCGCTGAAGGTGAGCTACGGCGTGACCCAGATAGGCAAGATCCCCGAGATGGTCACCGCCGGGGCGAACGTGAGCCTGGGTACCGACGGCAACAATGCCTCCAACTACTCCGACCTGATGCGGGCCACCTATCTGGTGGCCGGGCTGTTCAAAGACGCCCGCATGGACCCCCAGATGTTCCCAGCCGAGAGGGCCTATGAGATGGCGACCTTGGACGGGGCCCGCACCATGCTGATGCAAGACGAGATCGGCTCGCTGGAGCCCGGCAAGCTGGCCGACGTGGTTCTGCACGACACCGATCGGCCCGAGTGGCGCCCGCTGTTGAACGTGATGAACCAGCTGGTGTGGTCGGCCGACGGCCGAGGCGTTCACACCGTGTTCGTGGACGGGCAGAAAGTGGTGGAAGACGGCCGTATGACCACTATCGACGAGGAGTCCTTCTACGGCCGCTGCCAGCAAGCCGGAGAAGCCGTAGTGGGGCGCTCAGGCCTGCCCGACAAGGCCAAATTCCCCATCTGGTAGGAGGGTATGCGCCTAGGCGTACAACTCCCGCTTGACCACCTTGCCGGCGGCGTTACGGGGGAGAGGGTCGAGACGGATCTCCCAAAGGGTGGGGACCTTGTAGGGGGCGAGTACTTCTTCGCACCAATGGGCTAGGTCTTCAGGGATCGCATCAGCCCCGTCGGCGGGAACTACCACGGCTTTCACCTCTTGGCCCATCTCGGGATGCTCAACGCCGTACACCGCTGACTCCGAGACCGACGGGTGTGCGTCGAGGCGGTACTCGATCTCGATGGGATAGATGTTCTCGGCGTTGCGCAGGATCATGTCCCGGGCTCGGGAGTTGATGTACAGGTAGCCGTCGTCGTCGAAGCATCCGATGTCGCCGGTGTTGAGCCACCGGTCCTCATCGATGGTGGCCGCGGTGGCCTCGGGGTCGTTCCAGTACTCGAGCATGGTGTAGGCGCTGCGGCACCAGATGTCGCCCTCTTGTCCTGTGGGCAGCGGCCGGCCGTCGGGGCTGCGGATCTCGGCTTCGAACCCGATGGCAACCCGTCCGCACGATGTGGGACGCTCCCGGTACTCTGCACCGCCGATGGTGGCGACCACCGCCACAGACTCCGACGATCCGTACCCCATGCCCACCGCGGGGGCGGCATTGGGAAAGGCCTGGCGCATCAGATCTTGCACCGCAGGGCTGGCCGGGGCGCCGCCGAATCCCACGTTGACAACGCTGGAGGTGTCGAACTTGCCGAAGTCGGGGTGGTTGGCCAGCCGCGAGCCGATGCTGCCCAGGGCGGCGAAGGCGGTGACCCCCTCGTCTTGGATGAGCTGGAGCACGGCCTCGGGATCGAAGCGGCCCCGGCGATACACGATCTTGCCCCCGGTCACCATGCTGATGAGCGTGGTGCCGTAGAGCCCCGAAACATGGAACAGCGGCGATGTGCCCAAGTTGACCGTCTGGGGCGGCGGGCTGGGCGCGGTACCCTCGTCGTCCGGCGGGTTGGTGCGCATCTCGGTGAACACCCGCACCGCCCCGTTCATCATGGTGGACTGCACGAAACCGATCAGCCCCCGATGCGAGGCCACCGCCCCTTTGGGCCGCCCGGTGGTTCCGCTGGTGAACAGGATCACCGCGGGGTCGTCCTCGGCTAGTGGGACATCGATGTCGTCAAGGTCGGTTCCGGTGCCAGAGGCAATGAAGTCGGCCCAATCGTCTTCGATCACCAGGCACGGGGCGTCGGTGCCGCCCTTGCCGGAGCGCTCGAGGCGGGGGCGATCGGCAATGACCAGGGCGGGATCGCTGAGCGAGGTGGCGTAGTCCACCTCGTCGGTAGTCCACCAGCCGTTGTAGGCCGACACGATGGCGCCGATACTGGTGGCCGCGAAGAACGAGACCACCCACTCGGGACAATTGGCGGCGAAAATTGCCACCCGGTCGCCGTGGCTGATGCCCCTTTGCTGAAGTGCGGTGGCCGCGGCGGCCACCTGGGCGATGAAGTTCTCGAAGGTATGCCGCTGATCTTCCAGTACCAAGAACTCCCGGTCGCCGAAGTTGGCGGTGTTGGCCACCATCTCCCGCAGCGAGCGCATCCGGCTGGCAAAAACCGCAGCCGGATGCCCCATGACCTCCTCGGTGGTCAGTTCGAACAGCCCGCCTGATCCGGTCAGCTCTTGGATTACATCTTCTCGAACACCCACGGCCCTGCACCCTAATCATTCATGGCGATACTTCACTGATTGCGGTGGGCCTTCACCGGAAGCCACGGGTTTCGACGGGTTGAATCAGGGTCTGAGGCTCTATCGTTGGGCCATGACTGAAGTAGTCATCGTCGAAGCCGTTCGCTCTCCGGTTGGCAAGCGAAACGGTGGCTTGTCCGCAGTCCATCCCACATCGCTGCTCAGCCAAGTGCAGTCTGCCGCGGTAGAGCGCTCGGGCATTGATCCCGCCGCAATCGGCCAGGTCGTGGGCGGCTGTGTCGACCAAATCGGGGCTCAGGCCATGAACGTCACCCGCACCGCGTGGCTCACCGCTGGACTGCCCGAGGAAACGGCGTGCAGCACGGTGGACTCCCAATGCGGCTCGTCGCAGCACGCGGTGAACCTGGGCTACAGCCTGGTGAAATCCGGGGTGGAGGACGCGGTTCTGGCCTGCGGGGTGGAGAGCATGAGCATCGTGCCCATTGGCTCGAATGCGTCAGCCGACGGCGTGGGCCGGCCAGTCACCCGTGACTACTTCGCCCACTACGAGTTCACCTCCCAGTTCGAGGGAGCGGAGCGGATGGCCGACAAGTGGGGCATCACCCGCGAAGATTGCGACCGCTTCGGGCTCTCTTCTCAACAGCGGGCCGCTCGGGCTTGGGACGAGGGGCGGTTTGAGACCCAGATCGTTCCCGTCGAGGCTCCGGTGCTGGACGAGGACGGCAAGAGGACCGATGAGACGGTAACCATCAGCGTGGACGAGGGGCTCCGGGAGACCACCCTGGAAGGCCTGGCCAA
>JAJEEH010000021.1 GCA_022821105.1 Acidimicrobiia bacterium | reverse complement strand
GGTAGCCCCGTCCCCTGCTACCAGCGTGGCCACGATCGGCGAAACCGCCTCGTCGGGGGGCACAGTCCGGAAAAAGTAGGCGGCGTTCTCCTGGGTGGAGAAAGACGGCGAGGTGTTGGATGCCGCGCACTGGGGGATCTGAGCGTCGAAGAGCGTCTGAATGAACGACTGCGACGCTTGTGACGACCCTGCCCCCAAAATCGCATGGGCCCCCTCGTCCAAAAGGCGGTCGACCGCATCGGAAGCCGCGTTGGGCTCGGTGCCATAGTCACCTCTCAGCAGCCGCACCTTCCCACCCGCGGCCTGAATGTCCTGCACCGCCAAGTTGATGCTGACAACCACCGGCGAGTCCGAAGACGGCCCCGAGTCGCCTTCGGGCCACACCGAGCCGATGACTAGCTCGAAATCACTCCCAGCAGAATGAGATGTCTGACTGCCATCGCCGCTGCCCCCACAGGCTGTCGCGGCCAGGGCCAGAGCTGTGCCCGCCGCCATCATCCTGAGAAGCCGCTGTTTCATGACAAGAAACTAGCCACCGTTGACTACAAGAGTTGGTTGAGCACCTCGTCGATCGGGGCCACCATGCCGGTGTAGAAGGGGCCGAACTCGGCGTAACGGGCCGACGCCACGTCGTAGCGCATGGTGTACACCACCTCTTTGAGGTCGTCGGGGTGCTCGCAGAACAGGGTCACCCCCCACTCGTAGTCGTCGATGCCGGTGGATCCGGTGATGAGCTGGAGCACCCGGCCGGCGAAAGTGCGGCCGGTGGCCCCGTGCTCATACATGAGCTCTCGGCGGCGCTCGAAGGGCAGCTCATACCAGTTCTGGTCGGGGTTGCGGCGCTTGGACATGGGATAGAAGCACCATGCCGGCTTGTCCTCGGGGGGTAGCCGGGGATACAACCGGGCCTGCTTGGTCTCCTCGGGCAGCCCGGCGGCGTATTCCGAGAGCTCGGTGAGCGACACGTAGGAGTCCACGATGTCGAGTCCTGCTCGTCTCAGCGCGGTCTGGAAATCCCGCAACTCCCAAAGGTCGGCGTGCAAGGCCATGAACCCGATATCGGCCTTGTGGCCGAGCACGGCCACCGTAACCACTTGGACCCCCGACGCCTCTGCCGCCTTGACCGCTCGCTTGATGTCGCGTTTGAAGTCGAGGATGTCGTCCACCGGGCCGAGCTTGCCAAACAGGTGGACGACGCCGATCCCAATGGACGGCTCAACTGGTGCCGGGTGCTCGCTCATGGTCTGTGGAGCCGCTCATTGATCAAGGGAGACATCAACCGTCTCGATCACTTCCAACTCGCCGTCGCGGACTTCAGCGAGCAAGTAGCGGCCCACCGTGGTGTCGCCGACATCGTCCATTTCCAAGGGGCCAGACACGCCGTCGTAGTCTATGTCCACTCCCTGAACCACCAGCTCGGCGCACTCTCGGTATGAGCGGCACTTTTGACCGTTGCGGGTGATCTCGGGCACTACGGCGATGATCTCTGGGCCGTCTACTCCGCCGGCAGTTAGAGCGGCCAGTGCCAGGATCACCGCGCAGTCGTAGGCCTGCCCCCCGTAGATGGCGTTGCCCCCGGTCTTCTCGAACACCCGCTGGTTGAATTCCTCGCTACCCGACGGGCTCTGCACCCGCAGCCCGTCGACGACCGTCGGGTCGGTGGGGTTCACCCGCTCGGGCATTCCGAAGTCGAACTGCCCGGCCGTGAGATGGATAGCCCAGCCGGGCACACCCATCTCGATAAGCCGACGGGTGATGGAAATTCCCTCCTCGAAGGCGATGAGGGCCACAGCGTCCACCCCCATCTCCACAATCTCGGCCACGGTGGCGTCGAAGCTGGGAGAATTGGGGTCGAACGTCACGGTCTGCGAGGTAACTCCCAACTCGGCCAGGTCGTCGGCCAGCAACCGGGCCAGCGAGGAGCCGTAGTCGTCGGCCCGATTGGCGATGGCCACGTTGGTAGCGCCGCGGGAGGCCATGCTGTTGGCCATCACCTGCGATTCGCCCACCGCTACGGTGACCGTGCGGAAGTAGAACTCGGCGTTGGCCTGGGTGCTGAACGACGGCGACGTGTTGGAAGCGGCGCACTGGGGGATCTGCGTGTCGTACAGCGTTTGGATGATCGACTGCGACACCCCCGACGCAGCGGCCCCGATTATCACATTGGCCCCCTCGCCCAGCAGGCGGTTCACCGTCTCGGGAGCCACATCGGGGTCGGTGGCCGAGTCGCCGGCAATCAGCTTTACGTTGCCCCCCTGGGCATTGATGTCGGCCACCGCCAACTCGACACCGGCAATCAGCGCGCCGCCGATCGAAGCCGACAGCGAGCCGGTCTCGGGCAACACCCGCCCGATCACCAGCTCTGGGGCGGCAGCCGAGGGCGGGGCCTCCGGAGCCGCGGTCGGCTCGGACGCCGGAGGTGAGGATGTTGCCGGAGTATCGCTCTGGCTGTCGTCACCGCCGCCGCAAGACGCGGCCAGCAATATCGCGGCCATGGCAACGGCAGCGGCTTGACGCCATGGCCCGGTCATGGCGAAATCAGTCGCCGAATCCGTTCACCAGCACGGCGAAATGGCGGCTGGTGGCGTCGTGGCGCTTGCCGACCACCGCGGTGTAGGCATCCGACTCCCACACCTCGCGGGCCTTCTCCTTGGAGTCGAACTTGATCACCACCGTCTGGTGCCCGGCGGTGTCGCCCTCGATCACCTCCGACTCCGTGTCGAAAGCAACCAGTTCGGCACCGTCGCCGATGCCCAGGGCACCGGCCGCGCCCTGCATGTACTCGCCGTACAGCTCGGGGTTGTCCACCTGATAGTTGACGATTATGAAAGCAGCCATGGCCCACTTCTAGCAGACCGGATCAACCCCGGACGAAGAGGCCAGCTCATCCCCTCACAAAAATAAACGTCCCTCCGGGATGGCCGCCGCCGGTGCTGACCACCACCACCTCGGCGCCGTCCACCTGCCTTCCGCCCCCGTGGCCCCGGAGCTGGGTCACCGCCTCGTGCAGGAATCCGTAGCCGTGCAGCCGTCCGGCCGAGAGCTGGCCCCCATGGGGGTTGAGGGGGATCTCCCCGTCGCGGGCGATGCGGGTGCCGCCCTCCACGAACGCCGCCCCCTCACCCTTGCCGCAAAACCCCAGTCCCTCTAGCCACGAAAGGGCGTTGAAGCTGAACCCGTCGTACAGCAGAGCCACGTCCACATCAGCGGGCTTCAAATCGGTGCGGCTCCACAAATGGGCCGAGGGGCCGTCCACCATGGGCTCGTGCAGCAGAGTCCCCTGGTCCCACGACATCCGCTCGCGCATCTGGGTGCCCACCGCCTCCACCAGCACCGGGCGGTGGGGACCGTCGGCCGCGGCGTCCACCGCCGACACCACCAGGGCGGTGGAGCCGTCGCAGGGCACGTCGCAGTCGAACAGGCCGAACGGGGTGGTGATCATTCGGGCGTCCAGGTAGTCGTCAATGGTCATCGGCTCCTGGTAGATGGCCACCGGATTGTGGGCCGCCCCGGCCCGCTCGGTCACCGGGATCCACCCCAGCTGCTCCCGGGTAGCGCCGTAGCGATGGAAGTAGTGGCTGGCCATGAGCGCGATCCAGTTGCCCGCCGACATGGCCCCATAGGGCAGCCGCCACTCCATCTCCCCTGAGATGCGGGCCCCGCCGCCCACCCCGGTGTTCTGGCGATTCCCCCAGGCGATCGACGTGGTCTCCCACACGGTGCGAAAGCACAGCACGTGGCGGCATAGCCCAGAGGCCACCGCCAGCATGGCGTTGACCACCGCGCCGCTCTGGCCAGGGGTCTCCCCGGTGCCGCAGAACCAGGTGGGGGCGATGCCCAGGGCGTCGGCCACCGGGTAGATGCCCCCCTCTGAGTGGCCACCGTCTTTGGCCGCGCCGCCCGGATAGGTGGACAGGCCGTCGATGTCGCCCATGGAGAGCCCGGCGTCGGCCACCGCCGCCCGGCAGGCCTCCACCGCCAGACCCATGGGGTCGCGCCCCAGCCGCCGACCCACCTCCGACAATCCGATCCCGGTGATGGCCACCTTCGACTCGAACTTGTCGGAAACCGGCATGGACCGCACCGGCGCCGGGGCGGGCTCCGGGTATTCGTCCGCCTCAACCACCGGATCGCCGGTGGGGGCGAAAACCGGCAGCCACACGTCCTTGTGCTGCTCGAAGCGCACCGACACCGGTAGGCCGATCACCACGTCTTCGGGCTCGGCGTCCACGATGAGGGTGGTGAGTCGCACCAAGGGGTCCTCCTCGATGGCCACCAAACCGATCACGTAGGGAACCTCCATGTCGGGCAGCCACGGCTGGTAGTTCACGGTTAACCCCACCACCGTGGCCCGGCCCGACACGTCCCTCATCTCGGGCGCCTCCCCGCACTCCGAGCACACCACCCCGGGGGGATGGAGGTAGCGGTCGCAGGCGCCGCAGTACTGAAAGCGCAGCACGCCGTCGGCACCCGCCGTCCAGAAGAACTCGTTCTCGGGCGTGAGCTTGGGCAGGGGGCGCATGCCCAGGATTCTTATCCAGACGGGGAGTAGAAGTTGAGTTGGCCGTCGCGCACGAACCCGGCCAGGCACAACCCGGCTGCGGCAGCCGTCTCCACCGCCAGCGCCGAGGGGGCGCTCACCGCCACCAGCACACAAAAGCCGGCCGCCCACGCCTTC
>JAJEEH010000202.1 GCA_022821105.1 Acidimicrobiia bacterium | reverse complement strand
TCGTGCGGGATCAGAGACGACAGCACCATCGCCTGCTGGGGCGACAACTACTGGGGCCAGTTGGATGCTCCGGGCGGCGCGTTCACAGCGGTATCAGCCCGCAGCGGTCGTACGTGCGGGATCAGAGACGATGGCACCATCGCCTGCTGGGGCCCCAAAGGAGTTGGCCGGTTGGATGCTCCGGGCGGGACGTTCACCGCAATATCAACCGGCTCCTGGCATTCGTGCGGGGTCAGAGTCGACGGCACCATTACCTGCTGGGGTCTCAACAACGACGGCCAGTTGGATGCTCCGGGCGGTCCGTTCACTGCGATAGCAGTCGGCAACGACCATTCGTGCGGCATCAGGGCTGACGACACCATTGCCTGCTGGGGCGCCAACGACTTTGGTCAGTTGGATGCTCCGGGCGGCGCGTTCACCGCGATAGCAGCCGGCCATAGACATACTTGCGGGATCAAAGCCGACAACATCATCACTTGCTGGGGCGACATAAGGCGGTAAGTCTTTTACCTCGCGGCCGAGAGCCCCGCTGGGCCGAGTGGGGCGCTCATCTCCCATCACCGTCGGGGGACGGACGGCTCGCCACCTGTCCCCGCCCCACAGGAGACAACCACACCGCGTAAGCGGCAGGCAATAAGCGGCGACCGTCGTGTTCTTCATAGCCGAATGGCTTGTATCAAGAAGGCCAATACAGGGTTGAGCTGGGGTTTTCGGGGGGAATGTGTCACTGGGGTCGGTATAATTTCATGTATGGAAGTTGCATTGAAACCCGGCACAAAGCCCGGTGCAAGGCCCGATACGAACAGTGTTGATGCCCGCGTTGACGGGGGTTTCGGGTTCCCGGAGTTTTCTGAGGCGGGCGCTTCAGAGCTGTTGGGATTGATGGCCGAGGCTGATCTTTTGCGCCGCCGGGCTGAGGGCTACATTCTCGGCTTGGTTGTCCGTTACGGAGAGCTCGAGGGCCTGGGCGCGGCTACTACGGTGTGCCATCACCTCGGGATCAGCGCGTATCGGGCCCGCCAGCTAGCCAAGACGGCCCAGGGTGTGGCGGCCATGCCCCAGATGCTGGGCGCGGTGTGCGACGGTCACCTCTCCGCGGATCAGGCCGGGATGGTGGCCGAGTCTCACAAGCGAGCACCGATGAGCGAACGAGACCAACAGGAGTTGTTGGATTTGGGCGGCTGGCAGGGTCACGACGAGTTCAAAAAGTCAGTAGCGGCTCGCGAGGACCAGCGCCGCGCCGCCGACGGGATGAGCCGGGCCGAGCGCCAGCGGGTCCGCCGCAGCGCCAAGGTGTTTGACGGCACCGGCGGCATGGTGGTGTTACACGCCGAGTTTGACCGAGTATCCGGCGAGCGGGTCAAGACCGCTCTTGGCGCCATGAGCACAAAGATGCTCGGCGATGACTTCGCGTATGACCCCATCCGTACTTTCGAGCAGCGCAACGCTGATGCGCTGGAGGCGCTAATCACCCAACAAACCGCCGATAATGCCAATCCCTCGGCAGGCGGACCGGATTGTGAGATCCGCCCGCAGAAAACACTGCTGGTGGTGGCCGCCGAATATGACGCCATCGAGGGCCGGCTGAAGAACGCCGGGCTGATCGACGGGACGCCCATCGACCTAGACGAAATCCGCCGCATCGCCTGCGAAGCCGACATTGTGCCCATGATCTTCGGGTCGGACGGGCAGCCTCTCTATGTGGGCCGAGCCCAAAGAGCGGTAACCAAGGCCCAGAAGCTGGCCCTGTACCGCCGAGACCGCGGCTGTGCGGGCTGCGGCCTCAGGCCACAGGTGTGCGACGCCCACCACATCCTTCCGTGGGATCAAGACGGCCCCACCAACATCACCAACCTGGTGCTGCTGTGCCCCCGCTGTCACACCAAAGTCCACAAACACGACCACACAATCGAAGCCGACACCAAAGCCGGCCGATACCGTCTCTTGCCACCACCCCGGCCCAGCCCAACAACCCACCCGCCGCCTGCTGAACGACCGAAAGCCGCCTAAACATCGTTCCTGACCCAGCCGCGATTGATCACAACTGAGAACCACCGACCTCGCGATCCTGCCCCACCAACAAACACGCCGTGTTCGAAGAATTTGCGCCCACGGCAGGATTCGAACCTGCGACCCCTTGCTCCGGAGGCAAGTGCTCTATCCCCTGAGCTACGTGGGCAGTAACTGGGTGAGTATACCCAGCGGGGCATCGGTACCATGTGCCAGTTCATGGCCGACATCCGCACTTCCCTTTCTGATGCCTTGCGCGGCGCGCTCGTGGCCGCGGGTGTTGACCTGCCTGCCGATTTCTCCGTGGGGTTGGAGCGACCGGCGCGGCGCGAACACGGGGACTGGTCTTCGAACGCGGCGCTGGCCATCGCCAAGGGGGCGGAGCGCAATCCTCGAGAGCTAGCGGCGGAGCTGGCTGCCTGGCTGGAGGAGAACCGGCCTGGGCACGTGGCCGTGGTGAGCGTGGCCGGGCCCGGGTTCGTCAACTTCAAGCTGGCGCCGAGCTGGTTGCACAGCGTGGTTGTCGACGCAGTAACAGCCGGTGTTGATGACTACGGCCGTCAGGGCCTGGGTGAAGGCCGCACGGTGATCGTGGAGTTTGTGAGCGCCAACCCCACCGGGCCGGTACACGCCGGCCACGGCCGGGGAGCGGCTTATGGCGACGCGGTGGCCCGGTTGCTGGAGTGGTGCGGGTACGACGTGCAGCGAGAGTTCTATATCAACGACCGGGGCACCCAGATGGAGCTCTATGGCGCTTCTCTTGCCGCCCTTCGGGCCGGTGAGCCGGTGCCCGAAGACGGTTACAACGGCCAGTACATCGCTGATTGGGCCGCGGAGATGCCCGCGGATGCCGATGCCCGCCAGTGGGGGCGGGAGCGGGCGCTGGCCGATCAGCGGGACGTGCTGGGCTTGATGGGAGTGGAGTTTGATACCTGGTTCAGCGAGCAGGCCCTAGTGGACTCCGGGGCTATCGGCGACACGCTGGCCGCGCTTGACGCCGCTGGTGCCTCCCACGAGTCCGACGGGGCCCTATGGCTGCGCTCCAGTGACCATGGCGACGACAAAGACCGGGTGCTGGTGAAGTCCGATGGGGAGTACACCTACCTGCTGCCCGACATCGCCTATCACCGCGACAAGTTCGATCGAGCGGGCCAGGAGGGTCTGCTGATCAACGTGTGGGGGGCGGACCACCACGGTTATGTGGCCCGAATGAAGGCCGCCATGGCTGCTCTGGGCTGCGATCCGGCGAGTCTGGAGGTGGTGGTGACCCAGTTGGTGCGCCTAGAGCGCGACGGGGAGGAAGTCAGGCTGTCCAAGCGCACCGGCGATCTCATCGAATTGCGCGACGTGATCGACGAAGTGGGGGCCGACGCCACCCGGTTTACCTACCTGCTCCAATCCATGGACACCGCCCCCACATTCGATCTAACCAGGGCCGCGGCCCAAGTGATGGAAAACCCGGTGTTCTACGTGCAGATGGCCCACGCCAGGGTGTGCTCCATCGCGGCCCGAGCCCAGGCCGATGGGGTGGAGCGCCAGAGCACCGACCAGGTGGACTTGAGCCTGCTGGTCCACGAACGGGAGCTGGAGATAATGCGCCAGCTCTCCACTTTGGGCGAGGTGATCGCGGCCGCGGCCGAAGAGCGCGCTCCGCATCGCATGACCGCGTGGCTGCGGGACTTCGCCGCCGCGGTCCACAGCTTCTACCACGACTGCTATGTGGTGGGCACCGGTATCGCCCCCGAGCTCACCCAGGCCCGCCTGGTGCTGATCGACGCCGCCCGGGTGGGCCTGGCCGTCGGCCTCGGCACTTTGGGCGTAAGTGCCCCCGAGTCGATGTAGGGGACTGGTTGTGTCGTCCTTGCCCCAATACCTGCTGCCTGACAATGCCTCGGTGGCGTCCGACGGTCGGTTGTCCATCGCCGGATGCGATGTACTGGACCTGGCTCGGGAGCATGGCACCCCTCTGTTCGTCTACGACGAAGCCCACATGCGGGAGCGGTGCCGCCAAGCCCGGGACGCGTTCGATGGGTCGGTGGCCTATGCCTCCAAGGCGTTCTTGTGTTTGGCCATGGCCCGGCTGGTCCACGAGGAGGGGCTCGACTTAGACGTAGCCACCGGAGGAGAGCTGCACGTGGCCCAGGCCGCGGGAGTACCCGGCGACCGGCTGGTGATGCACGGCAACAACAAGTCGGCTGCCGAGCTCGCGGCCGCGGTCGAGGCGGGGGCGGGCCGCATCGTGGTTGACTCGTTCGACGAGCTCGACCGCTTGGACGCCCTCCACGTCGCCACCGGCGCCCGCCCCCGGGTGCTTCTGCGGATCACCCCGGGAGTGGAAGCTCACACCCACGAGTACGTCACCACCGGAGTGGACGACACCAAGTTCGGCTTCACTGCCTCGACCGGGACAGCCGATGCTGCCATTCGCCGGGCCAGGGAGTCCGACTCCGTGGAGTTGGTGGGTCTGCACGCCCACATAGGCAGCCAGGTGTTCGAGTTGCGCTCCTTTCAGCAGGCGGTTGAGGTGATCGCCGGATTCGCCCAGCCCTATGGCTTGCCCGAGCTCTCGCTGGGCGGCGGTCTGGGCGTGGCCTACGTGGAGGGAGAATCGGCCCCCACCATCGCCGAGTGGGCTGAGGCCATTAGCGAGGCCTGCGCGTCAGCCGGCTTCACCGCACCGGTGAGCGTGGAGCCGGGCCGGACCTTGGTGGCCGCTGCCGCAGTCACCCTGTACGAGGTGGGAACCATCAAGGAGTTACCGGGCATTCGCACCTATGTCTCAGTCGACGGCGGCATGAGCGACAACCCCCGCCCCGTGCTGTACGGCAGCGGCTATGAGACGTTTCTGCCCCGAGCCACCGACCGCGACCGCGAGAAGACCGTCCGGGTAGTGGGCAAGCACTGCGAGTCGGGCGACCTGCTGGTGCGAGACGGCCAGGTGCCCAGCGACATTGCGGTGGGGGACATCCTGGCCACCCCGGTGACCGGCGCCTACGGCCATTCCATGGGCTCCAACTACAACAAAGTTCCCCGTCCCGCCGTGGTTTTCGCCCGCGACGGCGACGCCCGCCTAGTCGTCCGCCGCGAGACCTACGAAGACCTCCTCCGCAACGACGTCTAGCCAGTCGCCCCAGTCTTCGCTGAGGCGATCTGGATTATGGAGGGTT
>JAJEEH010000055.1 GCA_022821105.1 Acidimicrobiia bacterium | reverse complement strand
CCGAGCTCGGAATCGGGGAGCCAGCAGCTCCTGGTCGAATTCCAAGAAGGCCACCACGTCGAACGGCCGGCCCAAATGCAGCACCGCCTCAGTGCCCACCACCACTCGGGCGGTGGGCGGGCCGACATACCCGCCACTGGTGACTTCGGCCACGGGAGTTCGAACCAGCGCCTCCACCTCCTCGCGGACCCGCTTGATGCCGGCCCGCAGGTTGCGCATCTTGGTGCTTCCGCACTCCGCGCATACCGTCGGGCGCACATGGCTGGCTGAACGGCATTTCATGCCCTTGTCCTCGGTTTGGACCATGGACGACCCGCACTCGGTACACACCGCTAGCTCCCCGCAGAGCTGACAGGCCAGCAGCAGCGAGCGGCCCTTGCGGTTCAGCACGCAGGCCACCCGGCCGCCGTCGCGCAGGGCCTGCACCAGCGCCGGGGAATACAGCCCGGCCCGGCCTGGGTCCTCACTGCGGCGGTCCGCCACCTCAACCTGCGGCCAGCTGTCGCTCTCGGCGCCCTGGGAAGGGCGCATGACAGGCCGGGATCGCAGAGCCTCCAGGCTGGGAACCGGCGAAAGCAGCACGCAGGGCACACCGGCTCGACGAGCCCGCTCCACCGCCACGTCCCGGCCGCTCCAGGTGGGGGCTGCCTCGGAGCGAAACGACTCGTCGTGTTCGTCGACCACCAGCACCGCGGCCAGATCAGGCGCTGGGGCCCAAGCCGCTGACAGGGTGCCCACTACCGTCGCCCCCGCCGCAGCCGCCGCCCAGCCATCGGGATAGCGGACAGCCCAGGCGCCCTCTCGCTGCAACTGCCGGGCCAGCCCGTCGGCGCGGCCGTGGTCGGGTACCAGGATCAGCGCTTGGCCTCGGGCCGCCGCGGCCATAGCGATGGGCAGCGGATCGTCTGATGGCCCGTGGCGCACAGTGCGGCCTTCACCCTCGAACAAATCGGCATAGTGGCCCGTGGACGCCAGTCGGCCGCGCTGTGGGCGGGACAGAGCGGCCACCATGCGGGGCGGCGAGGCGGTGCGGAGAAAGTGCACCCGGCGCCCAGCCCAGCGCCATGCGGCCCACTGGCTGAGCTCGATCAGATCTCGGCTCGGCCCCAATCCGCTCAGCTTGGCCAGCGGCGCCAGATCAACCCCCTCGGGAGCCTCTGCGTTCGTCTCTGTGATCCAGCCCCCCACCCGGCGGCCGTGCAGCGCCACCCGCACCATGGATCCCACCCCGAACCGGGGGTCGTCAGCCCAGCCGTCGGGAACTGAGTAAGTGAACTCGCGGTCTACTGCTGCAACGTCGGGGAGGACCCAAACGTTCAAGAGGCCGTGGTCAGAGCCCCAGAGCCGAGCGCAGGTCGTCCACCCGGTTGGTGCGCTCCCAGGTGAACGTGCTCTCGGGGCTGCGCCCGAAGTGGCCGTAGGCTGCCGTGTTCCGGTAGATCGGCCGCAGCAGCTCCAAGTCCCGGATGATGGCCGCCGGCCGCAGATCGAAGATCTCGTTCACCTGATGGCTGATCTTGGCCGGGTCCACGGTCTCGGTGCCGAAAGTCTCCACCATTACCGACACCGGCCGGGCTATGCCGATGGCATAGGACACCTGCACCTCGCAGCGTGAAGCAGCTCCAGCAGCCACCACGTTCTTGGCCACCCAGCGGGCGGCGTAGGCCGCCGACCGGTCCACCTTGCTGGGGTCCTTGCCCGAGAAGGCACCCCCGCCGTGGCGGGCCATGCCCCCGTAGGTGTCCACGATGATCTTGCGCCCGGTGAGCCCGGCGTCGGCCACTGGCCCGCCCCTCACGAACTTCCCCGTGGGGTTCACCAGCACTTCATAGTGGTCGTCGCGGAACTGCTCGGGAACCACCGGGTCGATGACCTGCTCTTTGAGGTCGTCTTTCATCTCCTTGAGATCGGTTCCGTCGCGATGGTGGGCCGACATCAGCACAGTGCTCAAGCCCACGGCCTTAGTCCCCTCGTATTCGAACGTCACCTGGCTCTTGCCGTCGGGCCGCAGATAGGGCACCGTGCCCGCCCGGCGAACTTCGGTCAGGCGCTCCACCATCCGGTGGGCGATATGGATGGGCAGCGGCATCAACTCGGGGGTCTCGTCGCAGGCAAACCCGAACATCATCCCCTGGTCGCCGGCCCCCTGCTCTAAGGGATCGAGCCGGTCGACTCCCTGGGCAATATCAGGAGACTGATCGTCGATGGACACCATCACGCCGCAGGTGTTGCCGTCGAAGCCGTAGTCTTCCCGGTCGTAGCCGATCCCGGTGATGGTGTCTCGCACCACCCGGGGGATATCGATATAGCCGTCGGTGGAGATCTCCCCAGCCACCACTACCAGACCGGTGGTCACCAGAGTCTCACACGCCACCCGGCTGCCGATATCCACCTCAAGGAGGGCATCCAGCACCCCGTCGGATATCTGGTCGGCGATCTTGTCGGGGTGACCGCCGGTGACCGACTCAGACGTGAAGCGGTACCGGCCATTTGACCCTTGGCTCATTGATTCTCCTAGCGGACGTCGGCTCGACCGTCGCGGTCGGCTACCACGAGGTCGAGAACGGCTTGGGCCACCTGGCGCTTGGAGCGCAGTCCAATCGAGTGGGCCCGGCCATCGGAAGCTAGCACCAGCACCTCGTTGGTGTCGTGCGCAAAACCGGCGTTTTCGGCCGTCACATCATTGGCCACGATGTAGTCGGCACCCTTGCCGTTCAGCTTTGCCGCCGCATTGTCGGCTACATCGCAGGTCTCGGCGGCAAATCCGATCAAGACCTGGCCCTGGGGCTTGGACGCCCCCAGTGCAGCCAGGATGTCTGGGGTGGGCTCCAACTGGATGGCCGGAACCCCATCGCGCTTTTTGAGCTTCACTCCGGCCGGGTCGGTCGGGCGGAAATCGGCCACCGCCGCCGCCATGACCACCACATCGGCGTCTGCCGCCGCCGCCATGGTGGCCGCGGCCATCTCCTCGGCGGTGTCGACCCTCACCACGGTCGCTCCCGAAGGCCCAGGGCGGTCCACGGTGGAGACGATGGTCACCTCGGCCCCCCGACCGGCGGCTTCCTCGGCAAAGGCATAGCCTTGCTTGCCCGAGGAATGGTTGCCGATATAGCGCACGGGGTCGATGGGCTCCCTAGTGCCTCCCGCGGTGACCACCACCGACAGGCCGGCCATGTCTCGGAGTCCGCTGCCGGCACCGAGCACTCGGGTAACGCCGGCCACGATGTCGTCCGGCGAGCTGAGCCTTCCAGCACCCTCGTCGCCTCCCGCCAGTCGCCCCGATTCCGGCCCCACAATGTGCACACCCCTCTCGACCAGGGTGGCGATGTTGCCGGCCACCGCCGGGTGCTCCCACATCTCGGTGTGCATGGCCGGGCAGACAACCACGGGGGCCCGGGTGGCGATGAGGGTGGCGGTCAATAGGTCGGAGCTGATGCCTGCGGCATAGGCGCCGATAACCCGGGCGGTAGCCGGGGCGACGACAACGCAGTCGGCTGTCTGGCCCAATGTGGTGTGGGGAATGGGGTCGTCCTCGTCGAAGAGGCTCATCTGGGTGCGCTCGGAGGCCAACGCGTCGAAGGTGGCGCGGCCCACGAACCGGGTGGCGCCTTTGGTCAAGACCGGAATGACGTAGGCACCAGCGTCCATTAGCCGACGGCAGACCTCAACCGCTTTGTACGCCGCGATCCCCCCGCTGACGCCGAGCACGATTCGCTTGCCGGCGAGCGAATTCATGGGTTTGTCAGGACGCTGAGTCCAGATCGGCCCCGTCTGCATCAGCGTCGTCCGGATCGGCCTGCACCAGATCGGCCTGCTCGAGATGGGCTTCGCCGGTGGGGATCATAGAGTCGGCCAAAGCCTCCTCTTCGGTGACTTCTGGAGGATCGGTGGCGATGATCTTGTCGGACGCAATCTCCTCGAAGGCGATGGACAGGGGCTTGCGAGACATGGTCAGCACCTGGGGCGGGACCATGGCACCCAGACCCTCGCCCAACTGGCCGAAATAGGAGTTGATCTGACAGGCCCGCAGCGCTCCCAGTGTTACCAGGCGGAACTTGGAGTCGGTGCGGCCCAAGAGCTCCTCGATGGTCGGATACATCATGGTGTCGTGCTGTTCAGACATCTATGCAGCCTTCTTCCAAAAAGTCTGGGGAGAGCGGGTAAATGATATCAGGGCAAGATGAATTAATCGTCATTGTCAATCCGCTCCTGGCGGGCTTCTTCGATCAGAGCGCCGATTGCGGCCACCGCCTCGGCGAGGCTGTCGTTGACGACGTGGATGGCGTTGAGCTCATAGGCCTGAATTCGCTCGGAGTCGGCCAGAGCAAGGCGTTTGGCGATGTGGCTCTCAGAGTCGCCCCGGCCCCGCAGACGGGATTCCTGTTCGGCGGCCGAGGGCGCCTCTACGAAGATGCACAGGGCTTCGGAGTGGCTCTCTCGCACTTGAGCCGCGCCCTGGACGTCGATCTCCAACAACACGTCGCAGCCCGCTGGCGGATCAGGCTGGGGCGTTCCGTAGAGGTTTCCGGCAATCTCCGCCCACTCCACGAATCCTCCGGCGGCAATCTTGGCCCGGAATTCGGCCTCGTCGGCAAACACATAGGCGGTTTCCGGCTCGCCTGAACGGCGCACGCGCGTCGTCCATGAGCGACTAAGCCACAGTTTGGGATCGGCAGCAACCAAAGCAGCCGCGATCGTCCCTTTGCCGACCCCTCCGGGGCCGGAAAGCACAATTATCAGAGGCTGATCTAGTTGCCGCAGCGCGCCAGCAACGAGGCCCGTTGCTGATCGCCCAACCCGCGGATGCGACGACTGTCGGCAATGCCGATTTCGTCCATCATCCTGCGGGCCCGGACCTTGCCCATTCCTGGAAGGGATTCCAGGACGGCAAGCACCTTGGTGCCGGCGACCACTTCGTCGGTTTCCGCTTGTTCCAGCAAGTCGGAAAGCGAAATCGACCTCATCTTCAGCTTGGCCTTGACTTCGGCGCGCGTGCGGCGCACCTCGCCAGCCTTGGCCAACGCTGCCTGGCGCTGTTCTGCTGTCAGTTGTGGGGGTCCTGCCATTACACCATTGTAGTTTGCACTGCAAGTCCTATTGGGGATTTGGCCGCCCTCAAGGGAGATGGCTGATGCTGGCACCCACCAGTCGGGCCCGGTCGGCCATATCCACCAGTGCATGGGCCAAGTGGTCTGAGTCGACGGTCATCCCCTGGACCGGTGAGGTCACGGTTCGGCCGATCACCAATATGGAGGCACCCGCGGCGATAGCCGCCTCGGGGGTGGCCACCGAGGCCTGATCGTCGTTGCTCGAGTCGGGGAGCCGGATGCCGGGCACCACGCACTCCAGCTCCGGAGCGACGTCTTTGACCACCCCGATATCGGCTGCCGAGCAGATGACTCCGCCGCAGCCCGCATCGCGGGCCAGCCCCACCCGCTCTTCCAGCACGGCCCGCGAGCGGTTGCGCTCACTGGTCAGAATCGTTACCCCCAGAATCTGGGCGGTGTCGTTGCTGCCCTCAGCCAAGCCCTCCACCCCGGCCTTCAGCACATCGGCCCCACCGCAGGCATGGACGGTCAACCAGCGGGCGCCAGCTCGGCCCACCTGCGCGGCCGCTCGTTCCACCGTGTTGGGGATGTCGAGGAACTTGAGGTCGGCAAACACGTCGAATCCCCGATCGGTCATGGAAATGATGGCCGTCGGACCAGCGGTGGCAAACAGCTCGAAGCCGACCTTGGCCACTCCCATCCAGGGTCGAACCGCGTCGGCCATCAAGCAAGCCAGGTCCAGATGATCCTTATCCAAGGCAATGGCCAACCGGGGATCGTGTTTTCGGGGTTCGGGGTCAGTCATGGGCTGCTCCAATCAGCTCGTCCAGTTGATTCACGCCGTGGGAGGCACACCAGCGGGTGAGCTCCCGCAGGACTCTTGCCGGAGCCCGGGGGTCGGCGAACGTGGCGGTGCCCACCTGCACCGCTCGGGCGCCGGCCATGATCATCTCCACCGCGTCGGCACCCGAGGCGATTCCTCCCACCCCGATGATGGGCACGTCGGGAAGGGCGGCGTACACGTCGAAGACCGATCTAACCGCCACCGGGCCGATGGCTCGCCCCGACACTCCTCCCCCACCGGCGCCCAGCAGGGGCTTGCGGTCTTCAACGTCGATAACCATGCCCAGAAGAGTGTTGATCAGAGTCAGTGCCTCGGCGCCGCCTTCCACCGCGGCGCCGGCAATCTCCACCAGGTCGCCGGTAGCGCTGAGCTTGGCCCAGCGGGGAAGGCCACAGGCTTCGGTGGCCGCCAGCGCGGCCCGGGTCATGGCCGTGGAGTGGGAGAACATTCGCCCCCGATCCTCCAGATTGGGACAGGATACGTTGACCTCCACAGCCAACACTGCCTCCATCGCCGGGCTGCCGGCCGCGGCCAGCAGGTCAGCGGCCGCCGAGTAGTCGTCCAGGGTGCGCCCCCAAATCGACGCCACCACCCGGGTGCCGGTTTCGGCCAGCACCGGCAGATCCTCGGCCAGCCACCGGGGCAGGCCCGGGCCTTGCAGGCCCACGCTGTTGATCATCCCCGCAGGAACCGGGTGGACCCGGGGCGGGGGGTTGCCCGGCCACTCATAGGGCGCCAGCGATTTCACCACCACCGCGCCCAGCGCGGGGTAATCCAGATAGTGGGCCAATTCGGTTCCGTGGCCCACCGTGCCCGAGGCGGTCATCACCGGGTTGGGCAACCGAACCGAGCCGATGGCGGTGTCCAACGCCGGCTTCGGTTCGCCCCGTCTCATCTAGTGGAGCTCACAGATCGAGAGCCAGCTGATCGCTGGTCACACCGCGGTGGTATTCCTGGAGGGTCCTAACCCTCAGTTGGTGACGGGCCCAGTCGACCATGCCGTCGGCGGCCGCCAACCCGGCCGAGGCGGTGGTCAAAAGGGGAACCCGGTTGCGGCTGGCCGCCCGGCGGATGTGATCTCCATCGGCCCGCGATCCGCGGCCCCTCGGGGTGTTGACCACCAACTGCACCCGACCGTCGTCGATCAGCTCCACCACGTTGGTGCCCTCCTCGCCGACCTTGGCCACCACCTCGGCCACCGGCACACCGGCTTCGGACAGCGCAGCCGCGGTGCCTGAAGTGGCCGCAATGTCGAGGCCTAGGCCGGTGAAGCCTCGGGCCATCTCCACCCCAGCGGCTTTGTCCCGATCGGCCAAGGACATCAACACGGTGCCGTTGGAGGGCAGCGGGGCGCCGGCGGCGATCTGGCTCTTGGCGAAGGCCAATCCCGGACGCAAGTCGATGCCCATCACCTCGCCGGTGGACTTCATCTCCGGACCGAGGATGGCGTCGGCCTCGGGGAACTTGTTGAACGGGAGCACCGCCTCCTTGACCGATATGTGGTCGCCGTTGGCCCGGCGTCCCAGCAGCCCCTCCTGTCGTAGATCGGCCAGGCTTGAGCCCATCATGACCCGGGTGGCCACTTTCACCAAGGGCACGCCGGTGGCCTTGGCCACAAACGGGACCGTGCGCGACGCCCGGGGGTTGGCCTCCAACACGAACACCTGGTCGGCTGCCCCTATTCCGAATTGCTTGACCGCGAACTGCACGTTGATCAGCCCCACCACATCCAGCGCGCGGGCGATGTCCTTCACGTGGCGCTCCAACAGGGCCACGGTGGCCTCGGAGAGGTGGACCGGTGGCAGCATGCACGCGCTGTCGCCGGAATGGACCCCGGCCTCCTCCACGTGCTCCATCACTCCGCCGATGAGCACCTCTCCGTACATGTCCCGGATGGCGTCCACGTCCACCTCGGTGGCGTCTTCCAAAAAGCGGTCGATGAGCACCGGCCGCTCGGCCGACAGCCCTCCCTCCCGGCCCAAGGAGCCGGAAGCGGCCAACTCGGCCATGGCATCTCGCAGATCTTCGTCGGTATAGACGATCACCATGGCCCGGCCCCCCAGCACATAGGAGGGCCGAACCAGCACGGGGTAGCCGATGCGGTCGGCCACCGCCAGAGCCTCCTCGGTGGTGGCTGCGGTGCCTCCGGCCGGCTGGGGGATGTCGAGGCGGGCGCAAAGGGCATTCCAGCGCTCCCGGTCCTCGGCCAGGTCGATGCTCTCGGGGCTCGTGCCCACCACCAGTCCATTGGGCAGCATGCCGGCCAGCTTGAGCGGGGTCTGGCCGCCGAGCGAGACGACAATTCCGGCAATGCCGGGGCCGCCCGCGATCTGCGACGACCGGAGTTCGGCGTCGATTACGTTGAGCACGTCCTCTTCGGTGAGGGGCTCGAAATACAGGCGATCGCTGGTGTCGTAGTCGGTGGACACCGTCTCTGGGTTGCAGTTGACCATGATGGTCTCATAGCCGGCCTCCGAGAGCGCGAAGCAGGCATGGACGCAGCAGTAGTCGAACTCGATGCCCTGGCCGATCCGGTTCGGACCCGACCCCAGGATGATCACCTTGGCCCGATCGGAGGGGGCCACCTCGCCCACGTCCTCATAGGTGGAGTAGTGGTACGGGGTCTCGGCTTCGAACTCGGCCGAGCAAGTGTCCACCGTTTTGAACGTCGCCTCCACTCCCTCGGCGATGCGGGCCTTTCGAACCTCGGCGGCGGGCACATTCCAGAGATAGCCGAGCTGGGCATCGGAGAACCCGAACTGCTTGGCCCGCTTCCACGCTCGGGGGGTCATGGCCTCGAAGCCGCACTCGGTCAGCGCGGCCCGCTCCTCGGTGATCTGGAGGATCTGGTCGCAGAACCACGGATCCACCTTGGTGGCCTCGAACAGCTCTGCCACCGTTCGTCCCCTCCGCAGCAGGGCCTCGAGTTGGAAGATCCTCTCGGGGGTGGGCACTGCGGCGGCGGCCAGAAGCTCCTCGTCGCTGAGGGAGTAGTAGGCGGCCTCGGCCGGATCGGCGTTGAGGCCGTAGCGGCCAAGCTCCAGCGAGCGCAGCCCCTTTTGCAGCGACTCGGTGAAGGTGCGGGCGATGGACATGACCTCCCCCACCGACTGCATCTGGGTGTTCAGCACCCCCGACACCCCGGAGAACTTCTCGAACGCCCACCGGGGCACCTTGGTCACCACATAGTCGATGACCGGCTCGAAGCAGGCCGGGGTCTTCTCGGTTATGTCGTTGGGAATCTCGTCGAGGGTGTAGCCCACTGCCAGGCGGGCGGCGATCTTGGCGATGGGAAACCCGGTGGCCTTGGAGGCGAGCGCCGATGAGCGCGACACCCTCGGGTTCATCTCGATGATCACGAACTCGCCGTTTTCGGGATTGACCGCGAACTGGATGTTGGAGCCGCCGGTTTCCACCCCGACCCGGCGGATGCAGGCGAAGGCAGCGTCCCGCAGCGCCTGGTATTCCACATCGGACAGGGTCTGGGCCGGAGCCACGGTGATGGAGTCGCCGGTGTGGACGCCCATGGGATCAAGGTTCTCGATGGTGCACACCACCACGCAGTTGTCGGCCCGGTCGCGCATCACCTCCAGCTCGTATTCCTTCCAGCCGGCGATCGACTGCTCGATGAGGATCTCGCTGATGGGGCTGGCCGCCAGTCCGTGGGCGGCCATGTCCCGGCCCTGCTCGGGAGTGTGGGCGATGCCGGTGCCGGTGCCGCCCAGAATGTAGGCCGGTCGGATGATGACGGGAAGCCCGATGCGCTCCATGACCTCCACCGCCTCGTCGAGGGTGTGGGCGGTGGCCGAAGGGGGCACGGGCAGGCCGATGTCGATCATGGCCTGGCGGAACTTGGCCCGGTCCTCAGCCGTGGAGATGGCGGTCTGGTCGGCGCCGATCACCTCCACCCCGTACTTGTCCACCACCCCCGACTCGATGAGCTCCATGGCCAGGTTCAGCGCGGTCTGCCCCCCCAGGGTGGGCAGCAGCACGTCGGGCTGCTCCCGCTGGATAATGCCGGTGAGCACCTCGAGGCTGAGAGGCTCCACGTAGGTGGCGTCGGCGAACTCGGGGTCGGTCATGATGGTGGCCGGATTGGAATTGGCCAGGATTACCCGATACCCCTCGTCGCGCAGCACCCGGCAGGCCTGGGTGCCCGAGTAGTCGAACTCGCACGCCTGGCCGATCACGATAGGCCCCGACCCGATCAAAAGAATCGACTCGATGTCGGTTCGCTTAGGCATGGCACCACTCGATTCGAAGTGGTTGCACTGACTGCCGCCGATTCCCGGTTCGCTTAGGCATGGGTCGCTCCCCTCAGCAACTGGCCCTGGGCCGGGCCTGACTCCGATGTGTGGACGCCTTCCATGAGCTCGTCGAATTGGGCGAACAGATAGCGGGAATCGTGGGGGCCGGGACCGGCCTCTGGGTGGTACTGCACGCTGAATGCGGGCATGTCTCGACACCGCAGACCTTCCACTGTGTGGTCGTTGAGGTTGATGTGGGTGATGTCGGCACCGGGTATGGAGCTGTCGGCCACACAGAAGTTGTGGTTCTGGCTGGTGATCTCCACTGCTCCGGTGGACAGGTTTCGCACCGGGTGGTTGCCGCCGTGGTGGCCGAAGGGCAGCTTGAAAGTCTCCCCGCCCAGTGCCGCGGCCAGAAGCTGGTGACCCAGGCAGATGCCGAAGATCGGCACCTCGCCCAGCAGACCTGAGATAGTTCCGACCGCTCCGGCCACCGCCCCCGGATCGCCGGGTCCGTTGGACAAGAACACCCCGTCGGGCTGTCGGGCCAAGATGTCGGCCGCAGACGTGCTGGCGGGCACCACCTCCACGTGGGCGATAGTCCGCAGGTGGTGGACGATGGTGGCCTTGAGCCCAAAGTCCAGGGCAACCACTCGGTGGGGGGGCTTGCCGCCGTCCCTCGTGCTGGTGAAGTGCTCCGACTCCGAGCGGGTGACGGTGGCCACCAAGTCGATTCCGTCGGTGCCGGGCTCAGCCGCGGCGGCGGCCCGCAGATCGGATTCTGAAGCGGTACCGAAGGCACCGGGCATGGCGCCGGCGTCGCGGATGTGGGTGGTGAGCCGCCGGGTGTCCACCCCGGCCAGACCGGCGATGCCCTGGTTGACCAAGAAGGCCTCCAAGTCGCCGGTCGAGCGCCAGTTGGAGCGGCGACGGGCCATGTCCCGCACGATCACGCCCCGGCAGAAGGGTCGGCGACTCTCGTGATCGGCCGGCGCGACGCCGTAATTGCCGATGTGGGGGTAGGTGAAGGTGATGATCTGCCCGGCGTAGGACGGATCGGTTATCACCTCTTGATAGCCGGTCAGCACCGTGTTGAACACCACCTCGCCAGAGGTGATCCCGTCGGGCGGTTCTGCGCCTATGGCCTCGCCTTCGAACACCTCGCCGTCACTGAGCACCAGCGCCGCGGGGCGGATCACGAACTGGCCTCCAGAACTGACACCTGCGCGTGGCGGTTCATGGCCGCATCTCCTGGTCCACGAGCACGGCCCTCCCCCCGACAATGGTGTGGCGCACCCGTCCGCTGACCTGGCGCCCGGCATAGGGGGTATTGCGGGAGCGACTGGCCAGATTGTCGGGGTCGACGGTCCACGTCTCTTCGGGGTCGAACACGCATAAGTTGGCCGGAGCATCGGGCACGATCGGCCCGCCGTGTTCCCCGCCCAGTCCGGCGATTGCCGCCGGCCGCCAGCTGAGCAACCCCACTACGTCGGCGATGGGCAGTTTCAGCTCGGTGATGGCCAGGGCCAAGGCGGTCTCCAAACCGAGCATTCCCGGCGGAGCCTGGTCGAAGGGCATCTCCTTGGCGTCGGGTGTATGGGGGGCGTGGTCGGTGGCAATGGCGTCAACCGCTCCGTCGGCCAGCCCTTCTCTAACCGCATCTCGATCTTCGGCAGGGCGCAAGGGCGGGTTGACCTTGAACACCGGGTCATAGGAGGCGCAGGCCTCGTCGGTGAGGGTGAAGTGGTGGGTGGCCGCCTCGGCGGTAACCGCCACCCCGGCCTGGCGGGCGGCTTTCACCATGGCGATGGAGCCTCCGGTAGACAGGTGCTGGAAGTGAATTGGGGCTCCGGTGAAACGGCTGAGCGCGATGTCTCGCATGACCATCAACTCCTCGGCCTCGGCGGGCACACCGGGTATGCCCAGCCGGCTGGACCACACCCCCTCGTGCATATGGCCCCCCGCAGCCAGGGAATCGACTTCGCAGTGCTGGGCCAGCACCACACCCAATCCGGCGGCGTACTCCATCGCCCGGCGCATGAGGCCCGATTCTTGAACCCCGTTGCCGTCGTCGGTGAACAGATGCACTCCCAGTTCGGCCATCTCGGCCATGGGGGCAAGCCGGTCCCCCTTGCGCTCCACGGTGATGGCTCCAGAGGTGTACACGTCGCACGGCGCCTTGGCCCCCAGCGCCAGCACTTCCTGCACCACTGCGGCACAGTCGATGGGCGGGTTGGTATTGGGCATGGCCACCACCGCGCTGAACCCGCCCCGGACTGCGGCCCACCCCCCGGTCTCGATGGTCTCGGCCTCCTCGGCTCCGGGTTGGCGCAAGTGGGTGTGCATGTCTACGAATCCGGGGGCCACCACGCAACCAGCAGCGTCCAAGACCTCTTCGCCCGACAGATCGGGGCCGACCGCGGCAATTCTGCCATCGTCCACCACCACGTCGGCGGTGCGCTCACCGGCCTGGTCGACGACCAATCCACCTTTGATGACGATACTCATGAGGCTTCGCCTAGGAGGCTCATTGGACTCCTTCATCGGGTTGCAGATCGGGGACGGCGGCCAGCAGGAGGTAGAGAACGGCCATTCGGACCGCCACGCCGTGGCGGACCTGCTCGTTGAGGGTGGCGTTTGGCTGGTCCAGCACCTCGGGGGCGATCTCCACCCCGCGATTCACGGGACCGGGATGCATGACCAGCGCTCCTGCGGGTAGTCGGGCAGCCCGGTCTACGGTTAGCCCCCACTGGGCGGTGTACTCCCGCAGCGACGGCAGCAAGGCTTCGGATTGGCGCTCTTGTTGCACCCGCAGCCCGTACACCACATCGCAATCGCTGAGCACCGCGTCGAGACTCGAGCTCACATCCACCGGCCAGGATTCCGCCGCGGGAGGCAGCAGCGTTGGAGGCGCCACCAAGGTGACCTTTGCCCCCAGCGCAGTGAACGCCATCACGCAGGAGCGGGCCACCCGGGAGTGTTTGATGTCGCCCACGATGACAATTCGCCGGCCGGATACCGAGCCGAGCCGCTCGCGGATGGTGTAGCAGTCGAGCAGGGCCTGGGTGGGGTGCTCGTGCCAGCCATCCCCGGCGTTGATCACACTGGCCTGGGTCCAGGCCGTGGTCTGATGAGGAACCCCGGCCGAGCGGTGGCGCACCACTATGGCGTCGGGACCCATGGCCGAGATGGTGGCCACCGTGTCGCGCACCGACTCCCCCTTGTTCACCGACGAACTGGACACGCTGAAGCCCATGACGTCGGCCGACAGGCGTCGGGCAGCCATCTCGAATGAGAGCCGGGTCCGGGTGGAGTCCTCGTAGAACATCATGGCCACGGTCTTGCCCCGCAGAGCGGGAACCTTGGGAATCGGCCGTTGCGACACCTCGGTGAAGTGATCGGCCAGTCGGCACACTTCGTCGATGCCCTCAGCGCCGAGATCGTTTATGGACAAGAGGTGTTTGGGTGGAAAGAGGGTCATTTGACGATCTCCCCGATGTCCACGCCATCGCGGCCGGCGTCGACCATCTCGTCTCGGCGGGTGGGCAGGTTCTTGCCCACGTAGTCGGGGCGGATGGGCAGCTCTCGATGGCCCCGGTCCACCATCACCGCCAGTTGCACGGTCCGAGGGCGCCCGTAGCTGTTGAGCGCATCCAGCGCAGCCCGAATCGTGCGGCCGGTGTACAGCACGTCGTCGACGATCACCACCGCCTGGTTGTCGAGATTGAAGGGGATCTGGGTGGGCGCCTCCGGCAGCAGGGGCCTCAGCCCGATGTCATCGCGGTGAAAGGCCACGTCCAGTGTCCCCAAAGCAGGCTTGACCCCTTCGATCTCATCCAACGCAACGACGATGTCCTCAGCCAGCCATACCCCCCCGGTTTGAAGGCCCACGATCACCACGCCGTCGAGGCCGTGATTGCGCTCGATGATCTCGTGGGCCATGCGCCAGGTGGCCCTCTTGATGTCCTCGGCTTCCATCACTCGGGTGCGGGCAATGAAAACGCCCCCATATGGGGGCGTTCGCCGGCGCTCGCGTTCAGCCAATCTAGGTTTCCTCCATGTCCGTATGGGCCTCGCCGGACCCACTTCACGGTTGTTTGGGGAACTATACACCGGTCGGTGCTCAGTTCGAGGATGGTATTTCTATTCGCCCTCTTGTTCGCCCTCGGAAGGGCGGACAATGGCCGCCACCTGCGACAACAGGCCGTTGATGAACCCCGCGGAGCCCGGGGTGGAGTACTCGTGGGCCAGCTCAACCGCCTCGTTGATGATCACTGCCACCGATATTTCGGAGCTGTGGGCGAGCTCGAAGCTGGCCAATCTCAGAATGGCCCTGTCCAGCGCGGGCATCCGGGCTACCGGCCAGCGATCGGACAATTCCCCCAAGCGGGCGTCGATGTCGCTCTGGTGCTCGGCGGCCCCGGTAACCAGGGTGTGGGCGTAGGGTTCGAGGGGCAGCTCTTGGGCGGACAGCAGCTCAGCCATGTCGATGCCCTTGGTCTCGGCCTCATAGAGCAGGCCCAAGGCCCGCTCCCTCACTTGGCGGCGCTGGGATCCGGCAACCAGCGGATCGGGCGAGCTCATGGGTTACCGAGGAGACACCATCGAAGCTGGGGGCTCACGCCCGGCTGATGTACTCGCCTGAGCGGGTGTCCACCTTGATCCGCTCGCCCGGGTTCAAGAACAGCGGCACCTGCACCACGAGGCCGGTTTGGCACGTGGCCGGCTTGGTGGCGCCCGACACCCGGTCGCCCTGGACGCCGGGCTCCGTCTGGGTGATGTCCAGCTCCACTGCGGCAGGCAGGTCGGTGCCCACGATCTCGGTGCCGAACATGCCGAGAATCACCGAGTTGTTCTCCACCAGGTAGTTGACCGCGTCGCCCAGCACGTCGGCGCCCACATGGAGCTGCTCGTAGGTCTCGCTGTCCATGAACACAAAGCTCTCGCCGTCGGAGTACAGATACTGCATCTCCCGGCGGTCGATGTTGGCCCGCTCCACCTTCTCTCCGGCCCGGAATGTGCGATCCAGCACAGAGCCGGTGCGGGCATTCTTCAGCGTGGTGCGCACGAACGCCCCGCCCTTTCCCGGCTTGACGTGCTGGAACTCGACCACGTTGAACAGGCCGTCGTCGAGATTCAGCGTCATGCCGTTCTTGAGGTCGTTGGTGGTGATCGTGGGCATTGCCAAAGTCTGGCCTACCCTGCCCCTTCAGGCCACAGTGGACAGCGCAGACCGCGCCCCACCCCCTTCAGGACACGGCGAGAGTCTTGGGCGAATGGGTCAATCGCCGGGGGCCGTCTGCGGTGACTACCACGGTGTCCTCCACCCGGGCACCGCAGAAGCCGGGCAGATACACGCCGGGCTCCACGGTGATCACCTGGCCCACCTCCAACAGCTCTGTTGCGGTGGACCGCACCCACGGCTGCTCATGGATGTCGAGACCTACACCGTGACCGGTACCGTGGACGAAGGCGTCGGCCCAGCCGTCGGCGTCGATGCGCTCCCGACAGGCCTTGTCCACATCGGATATGGGTGCTCCGGCGGCGACCTGCTCCACCCCGAGTTGTTGGGCCTCCCTCACGGTTTCGAACACCTTCTGGGCCTCAGGGTCGGGATCGCCCACGGCCACGGTCCGGGTCATGTCGGACCGGTACCCGTCGACCACCGCGCCCATGTCCATGATCACCAGCTCGCCCGGCCCGATTGGGCGGTCGGTGGGCCTGATGTGGGGCAAAGCGGCGTTCGGGCCCGCGGCCACGATGGTGGTGAAGGCGCTCTTCTCGGCCCCCCGGCGGCGAAAGGCCGTGTCCAGCGCCAATGCAACCTCTTGCTCGGTGGGCCCGCCGGCCAA
>JAJEEH010000283.1 GCA_022821105.1 Acidimicrobiia bacterium | reverse complement strand
TCGAGCTCGCAGGTGCAGATGTGGCAGGCGTTGGAGTGGGTGGTGGGCGGGGCCTTGTAGCGGGCGGTGTGCTCGAGGCCGGCCTCGATCCCGGGCGGCAGCGCGTCGGAGTTCTGATAGGCGGTGGCCGCCACTTGGGCCATTGTCATCGAAGCCGCCGGTGTGCCCTTGACCGAGATCACTCCGTCGGCCACCTCCAGGTCGTCGGCGGAGGCTTCCATCAGGTGGGCGGCGATGGCCACCACTTTGTCTCGCACGCCCGACGCCGCGGCCCGGGCCGCGCTGCCGGCGATGACCGCCGAGCGGCTGCCGCCGGTGCCGAACCCGTAGCCGGAGCCGTGGCCCTGGTGCAGGGTGACGTCTTCGGGGCGAACGCCGAGCTCGTCGGCCACCAGCTGGGCGATGGTGGTCTCCAGGCTCTGGCCGTGCGAGCCGGTGCCCATGAACACGTTGACGTGGCCGTCGACCTCCACCCGCAACATGGCCGACTCGGTGCCCAGCGGCCCCATGCCCATCGACGTGGGCTCTATGTACAGGGCCATGCCCAGGCCCAAATAGCGGCCCTGTTCGCGGGCTTTGGCCTGCTCGGCCCGGAAGTCGTCGTAGCCGATCATCTCGGCGGCCTGCTCCAGGGTCTGCTCCGGCGAGATGGTGGTCTCGAAGTGAAGCCCGGTGGACACCTGGTAGGGCAGGTCGTCGGGCTTCAGCACGTTTTGGCGGCGCAACTCGAGGGGGTCCATCCCGATCTCCCGGGCCACCCGGTCGATCATCTGCTCCCGGGCCACGCTCTCCATCTGCCACGGACCCCGGTAGGCCCCCCGGCCACAGGTGTTGGTGTACACGGTGCGGGCCCGCCAGCTCACCGGCCCCATCCGGTACGGGCCGGGATAGAGCATGGTGGCCATGGCCCCCGGAGTGGCCGGGCCGCCCAGCGGGTATGCGCCGTCGTCTTCGAGCTGATCCAGGTCGGCGGCCAGGAAGTTGCCGTCTTCGTCCACCGCCATGGCAACGGTCATTTGCTCGATGCGGGCGTGGTTGGAGGCCAGCAGGTTCTCGCGGCGGTCTTCGATCCACTTCAACGGGGCGGCCAGGAGCTTGGCGGCCACCAGCACCGCCATGTCCTCGCGGCCCAGGAACATCTTCTGGCCGAAGCCGCCCCCCACGTCGCCGAAGTGCACCACGATCTTGTGCTCGCCGATGCCCAGCACCCGGGCGCCCACGAGCTGCATCTCATGGGGGCTCTGGGTGGAGGCCCACACCTCCATCACACCGGCGTGGGGCTGCCAGGAGGCCACGATGCCCCGGGTTTCCATGGGCACGTTGGTCTGGCGGTGCTGGTGCCAGGTCTCGGTGATGATGTGGGCCGCGTTCTCGAAGGCCTCCTGCTGGGCCGGGTTGGGCACGGGCAGGTCGTGGGCCAGATTGCCGCCCAACTCGGGATGGACGTGGATTTCGGAGTCGGCCGCGGTCTCGTAGTCCACCACCGGCTCGAGGGGCTCGAACTCGACGTCGACCAATTCGATGGCGTCCTCGGCGATGTAGCGGCTCTCGGCCACCACCATCACATAGGGGTCGCCCACGAAGCGCACGTCGCCATCGGCCAGCATGTTGGCCGGGGGTGCGGGCGACTCCGGCGGGTGAAGCGACGCCCGCAGCGAGTCGTTGTGGGAGTTGAGGTTGGCGGCGGTGAATACGGCGTGGACCCCGTCGAGCGCTTCGGCTGCCGAGGTGTCGAGGTGGGTGATGGCGGCCCGGGCAAGGTCGCTGCGCCCGAAGGCCACGTGGAGCATGCCGGGCAGCACGATGTCGTCCACGTACCGGCCATGGCCGGTGACCAGTCGGGGGTCTTCCAGCCGCTTGACCGACTGGCCTACGTAGCGGGCTGCTGCTGCGCTGCTGCTCATCACTCCCCTCCCCTCATGACGCCGGCGGCTTGGCGGGTGGCGGCCACGATGCCCTGGTATCCGGTGCAGCGGCACAGGTTGCCGGCGATGCCGTGGCGGATCTCATCGTCGGAGGGATCGGGGTTGGCCTCCAAGAAGGCGGCCACCGACACCACGAATCCGGGGGTGCAGAACCCGCACTGGAGGCCGTGGCAGTCGCGGAACGCCTCCTGCACCGGGTGGAGCGTCTCGTCGTCGGGGGCGAGCCCTTCCACGGTGGTGATGTCGGCGCCTTCGGCCTGCACCGCGAACAGCAGACAGGAGCGCACCGCCTCGCCGTCCATCAGCACAGTGCACGAGCCGCACACCCCGTGCTCGCAGCCCAGATGGACCCCGGTGCAAAGGGCTTGTTCCCGCAGGAAGTCGGCCAGGGTCAGCCGGGGCTCGCCTTGCCCGCGGCGGGTGCGGCCGTTGACGGTCATGGAAAGGGGGACCTGATCAGCCATTGCCGGCCTCCTGTGTCAGCTGGGCCAAGGCGCTGGCCAGGATCCGGCCCACCAGGGTGGAACCGGCCCGGCGGCGGTATTCGGCGCTGGCATGGACGTCGCCGATCGGGTCCATGTCGTCGGCCGCCAGCCGCCCGATCTCGTGGGGGTCGGCATCGGCGGCGGCCAGTCCCATCACGGCGGCCTCCACCGACGGCGCCCGCCTCGGTGTGGGGCCCACGCCCAACATGCCCACCGCGGCCCGGTTGATGCGCCCGGCCTCGTCGGTGCCTATGCCCACCGCGGCGCCGGCCAGCGCGAAGTCGCCGCTGCGCCGGGCTATCTCGTCGAAGGCGAACCCAGCAGGCTGGTCCCAGGCCTGAAATCGCAGGGCTACCAGCAGCTCGTCGGGGGCCACTGCGGTCATGAAGGTGGACTCGAAGAACTCCGAGGCCGCCACCTCCCGGGTGCCCGATGCCGAGGCGATCTCGGCGGTGCCGTCGAGGGCCAGCATCACCGCGGGATACTCCGACGCCGGGTCGGCGTGGGCCACCGAGCCGCCGATGGTGCCCCGGTTGCGGATCTGGAAGTGGCCGATGTGGGGGGTGGCCAAGTGCAGCAGCGGCACCCGTTCGGCCACCGCGGCATCGGTCTCCACGGCTGCCTGTCGTGTCATGGCCCCGATGCGGACGCCGCCGTTGTCGGATTCCACCCCGAACAGCTCGTCCACCCGGTTCAGGTCCACTATGTGCTCGAAGCGGGTGAGGCGCATGGCCAGCATCGGCACCAGGCTCTGGCCGCCGGCCAGGGGCTTGGCGTCGTCGCCGTGCTCGAAGAGGAGGCCCACCACGTCGGCCACCGTCTCGGGAGCGTGGTATTCAAATGGAGCAGGTTTCACCGCCGGGGACTGTAGCCCGACTGGAGTGAGCAGGCGCAGACCAGCCGGCCGCGGCAACTTCAGCCTCCCTCTTTGCCTGAGCGTTCTGGCAGACTTGGACGATGGCCGACGTTGCCGATGCACTCCGCACCTATTGGAACGACCGGGGACCGGTGTGGGTGGAGTACCGGGAGAGGCTGGACGCCATGCTGGCGCCCCTAGGAGAGGCGGCGGTGGCCCGGCTGCATCCCGACCCCGGCGAGCACGTGCTGGACATCGGCTGCGGCACCGGCACCACCAGCCTGGAACTGGCCCGCCTGGTGGGTGAGAGCGGACAGGTGACCGGGGTGGACGTGTCGGCGCCCATGCTGGACGAGGCCCGCCGGCGGGCCGCCGACGCCGGTCTGGCCAACACCGCGTTCGTGGTGGCCGACGCCGGCGTCCATCAGTTCGAGCCCCGGCACTTCGACGCCGCTTTCTCCCGCATGGGGATCATGTTCTTCGCCGAGCCGGTGGCCGGATTCACCAACCTCCGGCGGGCGCTGCGGCCCGGGGGGCGGCTTACGTTTGTGTGCTGGCGCTCCCCGGCGGAGAACTCCTGGGTTACCGAGCCGGGACAGGCCGTGGCCGAGGTGCTGGGTCCGCCTGAGCCGATGGATCCCGACGCGCCGGGGCCGTTCTCGCTGGCCTCGGCCGATCGGATCAGCTCGATCCTCACCGAAGCCGGGCTGGTGGACATCGACATCACCCCCCACGACCTGCCGGTGAACATCGGCGGCGGCACCACCGATGAGCTGGTGCGCTACTACATAGACCTACTGCCCGCCACGGCAATCCCCGACAACGCCGAGGTGCATGTGATCGACCGGGTCAAAGCGGCCCTCGGGGCCATGGTCGAGCGCCGCCGCACCGCGGATGGCATCACCATGGGCGCCGCCGCCTGGCTGGTTAGCGCCCGGGCCTAGCCGCGGGCTGATTGCACCTGGGCTCTGGCCGCTTAGAGCTAGCTGCTGGTCGCCTGATCCTGGGTTCTGGCCGCCTGCGTTTGGCGGCGGGCTTGGCGGCCGGCGATAACCGACCACACCACCACCAACACGGTGGCTGCGGCCATGTAGCCGTGCATCTCCCGCAGCCCGATCTGATCGGCCAGGGCGCCGAGCGGGAATGCGATTAGGCTCTGGGCGCTGAAAGCCACCATGACCAGGCTCTGCACCCGGCCGTGGTACACCGGCTCGGACAAGAGCAGCGACATCGACATGTTGGTGGTTTGGAAGGTGGTGGCCGCCCCGCCCAAGAAGAAGAGCACCGGCAGCGCCACGAGGTGATTGGGGGTGATGGCCAGAACGGCCACTCCGATGGCCACCACGGTCAAACTGGTGACCCGCAGCCGCCAGAGCTGGGTGTTGTCGCGCATCCGGGCCACTTGCAGCGCGGTGACAGTGCCGCCGAGGGCGTTGGCCCCCTGGAGAACGCCCAACCACAGAGCTCCCACCCCGAACACGCTCTCAGTGAACTTGGGCAGAAACGCCAGATAGGGCATGGCCACCAAAAGCATGAGCGCGGTGGAGATCACCACAACCTTCAGATAGGGATTGCGGGCCACGTAGGCCACCCCCTCGGCAATCTCCTCAAAGGGGCTGTGGGCCTCCCGCTGCTCAGGACGTGACGCCGGCAGCAACAGCACCGGCACGGTTCCCACCGCGGTGAGGCCTGCGCTCAGCAAGTACACCCCGGCTAAGCCGAAGCCGGGCGTCTCAACCAGGAGACCGGCGATAAATGGCCCCACCGATTGCGTGCTGGCCACGGTCAGCTGGGTGAGCGAGATGGCGTTGGACAGCAGGTCGCGCTCCACCACCTCGCCGGTCATGGCCATCCGGGCCGGGCCCATGAACGCGAACGACGAGCCCTGGATCAATGCAGCCACCAGGAGCATCCAGAACTGCTCCAGGCCCAACACCATCATGATGCCGAGCCACAGGGCGCTGAGGGTAAGCGACATGTGTGAGCCGAGAATCAGGGCGCGGCGGGAGAACCGGTCGGCGGCCACACCCCCGAACGGGGTGACGGTGACCATGCCGATGCCGAAGGCGAGCAGCACTAGGGCGAAGCTGGAGTTGCTGTCGGTGAGCTCGATGGCCAGCCAGCCCCGGGCCAGGATCTGCATGCCCACGGCCAGAAACGCCACCAGCCCCGACCACCACAACATGGCGTAGGCCCGGTTGGACAGCGACGCGAACATCCCCGAAGCAGACTCAGGGGCGGCGTCACTCATGCTCTAGCCGCGACCGCTATTGGTGCCACTCTGCGTCAAGTCACTCAAACCGAGGCACGCCTTCGGCAGCAGCCGCCTCATTGAGTTGCTGGTCCAAGCTGGCCAGCTCGCAGCCCTCGCGAATCGCTAGGGCCAAGTAACTGGCGTCGTAGGCAGTCAACCGATGGCTTCGCGCCAACGCCAAGACTTCTCGGTCGTCTGGCTCGCCCGGGCAGCGAATGGGAAGTCGGCGAAGGCGGGCCATGGAGGCGTCGGCATAGCCTTCGTCGATACGGCCCCGCCGCTCCGCAGTCAACAAGAGATTTCGCAATTCGTCCCAGAACATGGCCGGGACAATTGCTGCTTCTTGCCCCAATCGGTCAAGTGCCCGTTCAGCCGCCGTCGCGGCCTCATCAGGCAACACCCAAGTGGCTGCTACTGAGGCGTCGGGCACGAACGCCACTAGCGCTCGTGCCCTTCGTGTCGCCACGTCAGGATCTCCGCCGTTGTCACCTTCTGCTGCCTCGCCCGTTCTCGGCGCATCGTCTCGCGCAGCTCGGCACACTCCTGGGCGCTGTCGATGCGAGTCACATGGGCGATCGGCGTGGCGCCGCGGCATATGACCAGATCCTCTCCGGCCTCCACCTCTGCCAGCAGCGCCGAAAGATGTGTCTTCGCTTCTCCGATCTTCACGTGTCGCGCCATGTTCTTCGCGTTTTTCTCCCGGTTCTGTTGCCAAGCCTTCATGCCGACAGGCACTTCGCGCGGTGTGGACCACAGCATCGGCTCTCTAAAGGGTATCGACTTGACCAAGTACTTGACCAAGTACTTTTTGTCACCCACCTAGACCCCTGAAGCGACCCCCAGGCATCGGCTGCCGTAGTTTCAAGCCATGTCTGATCGAGGAACAGCGGAGGAGACCAAGGCCGTGCTGCGCCGGTGGTACGACGAGATGTGGGGGGCGCAGAATCCGGACCTGGTGCCGGAGTTGGCCGGGCCGGTCTACGTCCGCCACGAGATGGGCGGCACCCGATCGGTGACCGCCGAGGAGTACCAGCAGCAGGTGGCCGCGCTGTGCAGCCAGGCAGAGTTCACCGACCTGCGCTACCGGCTCATCGCCGAGGACGACCACGTTGTGGCCATCGGCACCTGGAAGGTGGATGGCAACCAATGGGACTGGGTGCAGGCCTTTCGAGCCGAGAACGGCAAGCTGGTGGAGACCTGGCTGTCGGGCATCGGCTTCGAGTCGAACTGGGACCCCGAGGTGATCCGACCCTGATTGTCTAGTGATGTTCACGCGGAATTCGCGCCTGCGTTGACATGGCTAATGCTGCGGGTGGCAGAGTCTCAACAGCGCTGTGGTGCCGGAGCGCCAATTGCGAAGTCCAATTGAGACTTCATCAAGACAAGGGAGCCGACTGATGAAGATCCGACGTATCGCGTGGGCACTGATCGCCTTGGGACTGGCCGCCGCCCTGCTGGGCTCGGTCACGGCCAG
>JAJEEH010000256.1 GCA_022821105.1 Acidimicrobiia bacterium | reverse complement strand
TGACGCGCCGATGATTGCAGTGTCAGGGGCTATAACGGCAGTCACTCGGCCGCGGCCTGCTCGCGGAGCACGTACTTCAGGACCTTGCCCGAGGCGTTGAGGGGCAATACCTCGGTGAATCGCACTCGGCGAGGCACCTTGTAGTTGGCCATCTGGTCGCGGCACCAGGCGATGACATTGGCCTCGGTGAGGTCGGCATCGGGGGCGGGCACCACGGTGGCCACCGCCACTTCGCCCAGTCGGTCGTCGGGCATCCCGATCACCGCCACCTGCCCGATCTGGGGGTGGGCCAGCATGATGTTCTCGATCTCGGCCGGATAGGCGTTGAACCCGCCCACGATGAACATGTCCTTCTTGCGATCGGTGATGTCGATGTTGCCCTGTTCGTCCATCACCCCGATGTCGCCGGTGTGGAGCCAACCGTCGGCGTCGATGGTCTCGGCGGTCTGCTCGGGATCGTCCAGATACCCGAGCATCACGTTGTAGCCCCGCACCACGATCTCGCCGGGCTCGCCCCGGGGCATCTCTTTGCCGTGGTCGTCCACAATCTGCACCTCCACGTCGGGTATGGCCCGGCCCGAGGTGTTGGCGATGGTTTCGGGGTCGTCATCGTGGCGGCACATGGTGGCGATGCCCGACCCCTCGGTGAGGCCATAACCGGTGACGATGGTCTCGAACCCCAGTCGGGCCCGCATTTGGAGGATCATCTCCACCGGGATGGCGGCTGCGCCGGTGACCGCCAATCGCAGGGTGGACATGTCGAAGCTGTCCAGGTCGGGGTGGTTCAAAATGGTCTGGTAGATGGCCGGCGGGCCGGGGAGCATGGAAATGCGCTCTTCGGGCACCCGGGCCATCACCGCGGGGACGTCGAACACCGCGTGGGGGATATTGGTGGCTCCGGTCATGAGGCAGGCCAAGATGCCGGAGTTGAGGCCGAAGGCGTGGAAATAAGGATTGACTATCAGGTAGCGGTCGCCGGCCCGCAGGCCGATCACGTCGCCCCACGACTTGAAGCCCCGGCAGATGGCGGAGTGGATAAGCATGGCCCCTTTGGGCAGGCCGGTGGTGCCCGAGGTGAACATGATGTGGCACAGGTCGTCGCCGCTCACCCCGGCGGCCCGGACGTCGCCGTCGGCCTCGGCGATTCGGTCGGCCCGATCGAGGAACTCGCCAAAGCTGGTGGTGCCGTCGGGGACGGTCCCCCGCAGTACCACGATCTCGTCGAGGCTGCGACCGCCTTCGGCGTCACGCAGCAGCGCCACGTAGTCGGTGTCCAAGAAATCGGTGACGGTGAACAGGATGCGGGCCCCCGACTTCTGGAGGATGAAATCGGCCTCCCGGCCCTTGAACCGGGTGTTCACCGGCACCAGCACGCCTCCGGCCAGGTGGATGCCCAACCCGGCCACCACCCACTCCCAGATGTTGGGGGCCCACACCGCCACCCGGTCGCCGGGCTCGATGCCTGAAGCCATCAGCGCCCGGGCCGAGGCCCGGATGCGATCTCGCAGCTCGGGGAAGGTCCAGCGCACGTCGCCGTCCACCAGGGCCTCCAGGTCAGGAAACCGGCGGGCTGCGTCATCCACCAACTCGCAGATGGTGGTCCACGGAGCTTCGGACATGGCTGCGACCCTAATTCACTGCTTTCGGATCATCGGAGTTGGCCGACTAGTCGGCGGTTCGCACCGCGCCCCGGGCAATGAGGCGGGCGATCTCGTCGTCGCCCAAACCGAGATCGTCGGCCAATACCGAGCGAGTGTCCTCGCCGAGGCGGGCGGATCGGTGGGTGACCCCCACGGTGGCGTCGCCCATAACGAACGGTTTGGCCGGCACCGGAATCCCCGGACGGATCTCAGCTATGAGGCCCCGGTCGGCGGCCCAGTCGCTGGCGGCCAGCTCGGCCACTGAGCTGATACGGGCCGCGGGCAACGGCTGTTGCTCCACCACTTCGGCCAATTCCTCGTAGGTGGAAAAGCCGGCCACCAGGCCTCGCAGTATGACAAGGGCCTCTTCACGGGTGGGCTGGTCGGGGCATTCGTCGGCATAGCCGCCGAGGGCGGCCACCCACCGGGGCAACATCTGTTCGGGATTGCCGATCAGCGACACCGCTTGGCCATCGGCGGTGCGGGCGACGGCGTAGTTCCAGGTATCGAAATCCCTCGGTCCGTCGTAGCCCGATAGGTCGTTTCCAGCCTGGTCGTTGGCGTAGATGAGGGTCTCGGCCATGGCGATGTCGAGGTGCTGGCCGGTGCCGGTGTGCTCCCGCTGGTAGAGGGCGGCCAGCACCGCTGACACCGAGATGAACCCGGCGTAGAGATCGCCGTGCTGGTGGATCTCCTGGAGGGGCTCGCCCTCCCGGAGCCGGGCAGCCAACTCGATGGTGCCAGCCACGGCGTGCATCATGGGAGCGTGGGCTCGGCGATGGGTCCACGGCCCGGTCTGGCCGAATCCGGTGATGGAGCAGAACACCAGCCGGGGGTTGCGGGCCGACAGTTCCTCATACGACAGCCCGTAGCGGGCCATTACGCCGGGGCGGTAGTTCTCCAGCAGCACGTCGGCCCGGTCGGCCAGCGCGGCCACCACCCCTGTGCCGCCTTCGGACTTGAGATCGACGCAGATGTTGCGTTTGCCCGCGTTCATATGGCTGAACGTGACACCGATGCCGTCGTCGTCTACCGGGGGGACCGGGCGGGTGAGGTCGCCGGAAGGGGGCTCTACCTTGATGACATCGGCGCCCAAGTCGGCCAGCACCCGCCCGCAGATCGGTCCGGAGAAGATCCGGGTGAGGTCCACCACCCGGATGCCGTCCAGCGGCCCCTTCGTCATTGCCGATCAGCGGCGGATAACGCGGCCGTGCCCGACCCGCCGCCACAGAGGCGACCGATCGGGCACGGCACAGTAGCTATTGATTCAGTTGGCTTACCGGTTGGGATCGCCGTAGCAGACGAACGGGTGGGCTACCACGTAGTCGGCGTCCACCACCTGCACCATGCCAGTGCAGTCGGGGGCGATGATGTGGTCGGCTGGCCACTTCACCGGCCCGAGACCGCCGGACTGCTGGGTGGTCTCAAAGCCGTCGATGTTGACCGCCTGGTAGAAGGTGGCGGTGTTCAGATCCTCGCCAGCGGCGGCGATCATCTGGATCATCAGATCTGCCGACCAGTAGCCCACCAGGCTGCCGAAGCCGGGGAAGGCCCCAACTGCCTCGTAGTCGGCCAGAAGCTGCTGGATGGCCGGCTCGGAGTCGTCCAGCGGGGGTACCTGGGTCACGGCGTAGCCGCCTTCCAGGGCCTGGCCCAAGTCGGGGCTGGAACCAGGAAGGCCGGGAACGTAGGTCAGGTAGTCGGCCACCGGGCCCTCATAACCCGAAGCGGCGATGGACGCCTTGAGGGTGATGGCTCCGGCGAAGTCGGTGGACAGGATCACCAGGTCGGGCTCGTGCTCCAGCACCGTGTTCACGAACCGGGTGGGATCGGTGATGCCTCCTGCGGTTTGGGTGGGCACGAAGTCGTTGAAGGCCAGCTTGCCAGCCCACAGATTCTCGTACAGAGCATGGCCGGCGCGACCAGCGTCGTCATCGCTGTTGAAGATGCCCACCTGGATGTCCTCGGTGCCGAAGAAGTCGTACCAGATGTTCTGGACCGACACGAGGGGATCGGCGCCTTCGACTCCGAAGGCAAATCCGCTCAGGCAGCCGTTGAACCCGAAGCCCCAGTCGTTGGGGGCGCAGAAGCCGGGCATGAACCCCCAACCGGTGAACGGCACCTGGTTCTCGTCCAGGTAGTCGGTGGTCTGGGGAAGCGAGACCGCCGAGGTGACCATGATGCCGAAAACCTCGTCGTTCTCCACCATGCTGCGGGCCCCCTCGAAGTTGGCCTGCGGATCGCTGCCATCGTCCACGAACTGGACCAGCTCGACCGACCGGCCGCCGGGCAGCTCGCCGTCGCGGTTAGCCCGGCCAAGGCGGGCGTTGATGCCGTCGGTGAATCCGCCGTACAGCGCATCCTGGGTCATCGCCCCGAGACGCACGGTGTCGTCGCTTACACCCCGGGTGGAGGGCTCGAAGTCAATCTCGTAGGTGTAGGCACCCCAAGTGCGGGAGGTGGCCATCTCCTCATCGTCCATGGG
>JAJEEH010000293.1 GCA_022821105.1 Acidimicrobiia bacterium | reverse complement strand
CTGGCCTCATGCACGTGGTGCTGGGGGGCTACCACATCAACGACGTGGAGCCCGTGGCCGCTTTCGACGTGGACGCCTCCAAGGTCGGTCTTGACCTGGGCAAGGCCATCGGGGCCGAACCCAACAACACCGTGCAGTTCTGCGATGTGCCCGATCTGGGCGTGCGGGTGCAGCGAGCCCCCACCCTGGACGGATTCGGCGAGTTCTACCGCACTCAGTGCGAGGAATCCCCGGCTGAGCCAGTGGACGTGGCGGAGGCCCTGCGGGAAGCGGGGGCCGACGTGCTCATCTCCTACCTGCCGGTGGGCTCCGAAGAGGCCCAGCGTTACTACGCCGAGTGCTGCTTGGAGGCCGGCGTGGCCTTTGTGAACGCCATCCCGGTGTTCATCGCCTCTGATCCGGAGTGGGCTCAGCGCTTCACCGACGCTGGTGTCCCCGTGGTGGGCGATGACATCAAAAGCCAGGTGGGCGCCACCATCGTGCACCGCACCTTGGCCCGGCTCTACGAAGACCGGGGCGTGGAACTGGATCGCACCTACCAGCTCAACTTCGGCGGCAACATGGACTTCATGAACATGCTGGAGCGGTCCCGGCTGGTGTCCAAGAAGATCTCCAAGACGCAGTCGGTGACCAGCCAACTCGACAAGGGCATCGCCGCCGATGACGTGCACATCGGCCCCAGCGACCACGTCCCCTGGTTGGAAGACCGCAAATGGGCCCACATCCGCCTTGAGGGCCGGGGCTTTGGCGATGTCCCCCTCAACATCGACCTCAAGCTGGAGGTGGTGGACTCTCCCAACTCCGCCGGCGTCATCATCGACGCCCTGCGCTGCGCCAAGCTCGGCTTGGATCACGGCATCGGCGGCCCCCTGCTCGGCCCGTCGGCCTACTTCATGAAGAGCCCCCCCATCCAATATCGCGACGAGGTCGCCCGCGAGATGGTCGAGGCCTACGCCCGAGGCGAAGTCAGCTAGAGGACCGGCAATCACGCCACGCCAAGAGGTGGGCGCGGGCCTCCTCGGACGTATGGGGGCCTGAATCGAGGCGGTGACGGCGTAGCTCTTCGACGGCTGCTCCCACTGCGGGGCCGGGTACCAATTCGAGCAGGCCCATAATCTCCTCACCGTCAAGCACTGGAGGACCGCACAGGTCGGGCTCGGCTTCCATCAGGGACTTCACATCAGCGCCCAGTGTGCCCACCTCCCCCAAAGCCGTTGCCACCGCCACCGATTCATCAACGTGGGGAACTGCGTTGACCACCCAGCGGCGCAGTTCGGGCAGGTTCTGGGGTGGTTGGCCAACTGCTTGATGAGCTGAAGTCAGAACTGCGGCCACCGCTCGACTGATCGCAGTGGTCGCCCGCCGCTCGGCCAAGGCTGTTTGAACATCAGCGGGCGTACCGGCGTCAGCCAACAGCACAGCCAACCGTGTCGTTGGATCTACGCCCACCCGACCGAGTCGGTCCACGGCGGCAACACCGTCGCCTACCGGACCCAGAACCCGCTCGGCCAAGCCGGTGTCGAACAGCAGCTCGAAGCCTCGACCGGGATCGGAGAGGGCGAGCAGCCGGTCCAGCTCGTCGCGAATCCGCTCGTCAGCCACGATGCTCAGCCGGTCGGCCATGGCCCCCATGGCGGCCAACAGCGCCAGCTCCGCGCTGAGGGCGAATTGGGCCAGAAACCGGGCCGCCCGCAGCATGCGCAGGGGATCGTCGCTGAAGGTCTCCTCGGGGTCCAGAGGCGTGCGCAGACGACGGTCGGCCAAATCGACCGCCCCGCCGAAGGGGTCGATCAATTCGCCGTCGGGAAGCTCAACCGCCATGGCGTTGATGGTGAAGTCGCGGCGGGAGAGATCAGCCTCGATGGCATCGGCGAAGACCACCTCGGGCTTGCGGGAACCGGGCTGGTAGCGCTCGGTGCGGTGCGTGGTGATCTCAACCCGGCGGTCGCCCCGGCGAGCGCCGATCGTTCCGAACCGCTCTCCCTGGGTCCAAAGGGTGTCGGCCCACTCTTCCAAAATCGACTTCACCGCCTCGGGCTGGGCATCGGTGGTGAGATCAAGGTCGAATGCCGCGTCCAGCGGCAGCTCCAACAACCCGTCGCGCACCACCCCGCCCACCAGGTATATCCGGTAGCCGTTGGAGGCAAACCGCTCAGCCAACTCCCGGGCCTCCTCGCGGACGGGGACCAGAAAATCAAGGCTCATGACAACAGCGCAGCCGCGGCTGCGGCCACCTCCGCGCCCGGACCGCCTCCGGTGGCCGGCTCCGGTCGCCATTCGGTGCCAGCCAATGCGGCCACCGCGGCCGCGGCCGAGTCGGCCAGCGCATCCAAGTCGTATCCGCCCTCCAGAAACGCGATCCGCCGACCGGGGGGTACCACCCGAATGATCGCATTGGTGAGGTCGGCAAATCTCCCGCGGCCAAGCCCAGGCTGGTCAGCGGGTCGGCCCGGTGGGCGTCGAATCCGGCCGACAGCACCAGCCAATCGGGGTCGAACGCATCCACCGCGGGCAGCACGGCTTCCTCCCATCCTCGGTGGTAGGCGTCGCCGGTCGCTCCCGCCGGCATGGGCAGGTTGATGGTTGTGCCCGCACCGGCCGCCTCTCCCCGTTCCAGCAGGCCGCCGGTCCCCGGATAGAACGGGTACTGGTGCCACGACACGTACATCACTCGGCTGTCTTCCCAGAAAATGTCCTGGGTGCCGTTGCCGTGGTGGGCGTCATAGTCCACCAACAGCACCTTCTCGCCCCGCTCCGCCAGCGCCCGGGCACACACCGCCGCGCTGTTGAACATGCAGAAGCCCATCGACCGCACCGGTGTGGCGTGGTGGCCCGGCGGGCGCACGGCGCAGAAGGCGGCATCGGCCGCCCCGTCGTCCAATGCCTCGATGGCCGCCAAGCCCGCTCCCGCCGCCAGCCGAGCGGCCGCCTCAGATTCGGCCGACAGCACGGTGTCGGGATCCAGTCGACCACCTCCGGCTTGGGTCACTTGCTGCACCGAGTCGAGTACCGAGGGATGGTGGACAGACAAGAGCTCCGCGTCGGTGGCCATCCGGGGCTCGGTGGGTACGAGGGCGTCGCTGAGATCGGCCCGCCGCACCCCGTCGATCACTGCCCGCAGGCGGGCAGGCCGCTCCGGATGGGCTCGCCCAGTGTCGTGGTCGAGGAAGCGATCATCGGTGATCCAAAGAACCGCCACAACCCCACGGTACCCCCGCTGTCTCAGCCGACCCCTCCAATATCTCCGTGCAGCCACATCGCATGCAGGCCACTAGCCTCGACCCATGATGCGGCGGCAACGGGAGCCTGCTGCCGAGACGCTCCGACTCGGTCAAGACCGTCTGCGGCTCAGGCCTTGGGCCGGTGATGCCGGCACCGGTCTGCTCATCCTGTTGACTCCGGGCGCAGCGGTTTCCGACTCCATTGCATCGGCGGCCATTGAAGCCGCGGCTGGCCGCGGCTATCACCGGCTTAGGACGTCGGCGCTGTCGGGCATCGAATCGGAGCCGTTCATTCGGGCTGGCTTCGAGCCCTGCCAGGTGCTCGCATTGCTGTCCCGGCCGATTGCCAACGGTCTGCCCAAACCCAACAGCAGCGTCGCAATTCGAAGGGCCCGCCGCCGCGATCGCCCTTCGGTGCTGGCCGTGGACAACGCCGCCTTCGAGCCCTTTTGGCAGCTCGACGAGGACGGACTGCGCGATGCCCTTCGGGCCACACCATTCCGGCGCTTTCGAGTCGCCCGCCACGATGCCGACTCCGCGCCAGCTGGTTATGCCATCTCGGGGCGCAGCGGCCCGACCGGCTATCTCCAGCGCTTGGCGATCTCGCCCAGCCAACAGGGTCAAGGGGTCGGCGCCGCCCTCGTAATCGACGGGCTGAGATGGATGGCCCGCTGGGGAGCGGCCCACGCCTGGGTCAACACCCCCCAGCACAACACCGGGGCACTGCGCCTCTATGAGCGGTTGGGCTTCGAGCAGGTTTCTCCCGGTCTGCAAGTTCTGGAGATGAACCTTGGGCAGTGAAACCCGCCCGAGAGATTCGGGAAACCGGCGCCTGTCTGCCAGGGCATTGGGCCTGGTAGTGGCCCTGGCCGTTTTGTCCTCCCCCGCCTTTTGGCTGGCCAACGCGGCTGCCCAAGAAGACGGCGCGCCCTTGGAGGAACTCACACCGGCCATCGAGCTGGCCAGCCAGACCATTTGGATTGCCGACGAGGACATATTTCGAGTCTCGCTCCGACTGCTCAATGCCCCCGATGAATCCACCGTGGACATCAACATTGGTCTGCCCATCCGGTCTCGCTCCGCATTCTTGGACCGGCTGGCCGAGCCCTCCACCGGATTGGGTCTTCAACAGATCTCCCGAATGGCCATGCCCGAGCCCGATGCCAATGGGATCACCTCGCTGCAATTCGCCACCAGCAGCCGCGCGGAGCCCGAACTCGAAACAGCGGGTGTTCCATGGCTCAAACTCTCCGCCGAAGGGGTGTACCCGGTGAGCATTGTCCTTCGGGATTCCGACGGCTTGAGATTGGACGCGATCCACACCTTCCTGGTCCGCACACCCCCGGTTGGCTCCGATCTGTCGCCACTGCTGGTAAGCACCGTTCTGTCGGTGAGCGGACCCCTGGCCGTGAGCCCTGAGGGAACCGTCGAATTGGGGGCGTCCGAAAGCAGCCTGCAAGTGCTGGCCGAGGTGTTCGACCCCCGAATTCGGCCTCAGCCCCTAGCCACGGTTTCTGTTGACCCTCATCTAGTTGACGCCCTGGCCATAAGCGAGCAAACCGAGCACACAATGCTGTTGGCCCGACTTCAACAAGCAACCATCAACCGCCAGATAACAAGCAACACCTACGTCCCCTTGGACAGCGACGCGTGGATCGACCAGGACCTCAGCCTCCAGATCGGTTGGCAGGTAGAAGCAGGTGCCGCGGTGCTGGATGAGTTACTCGGCTCTCAGTCGGACCGCACCATCATGGTGTTGACTACTTCGGCCTCCCCAGAGCTGCTCCAGCGACTTCAGCGCGAGCGGGTGGAGTTGGTGTTGGTTCCCGATACCCTGCTCGATCCGGCCAACGAGCTGGTCAGCACCTCCGCCAAGACTTCATTCTTGCTGCCCGCACTAGACGAACCGATGGAGGCATTGGCCATCGACAGCACGGTCACGGCTCACTTCTCCCGGGGCGACAGCAATGACACCGCTCCCTATCTGGTGCTGGCCGACTTGGCCGCCCGCTGGTATGAAGACCCCCAACAACTCCGGGGGATTGTGATGGCCCCACCGCTTGATTCCCTTTCTGATTCGACTGGTCTCGGTGTGCTGCTGGACGAGATCAGCGCCAGTCCGATCCTGTCCTCGGTGGACCCCTCCACAATTGTCGAGAACCTCGAGCCCGAAGCCCTCCGACGAGTGCGCCCCGCTGAGGAGAACGGCTTCGGAGAGGACTACCAGGCCGCATTGAGCGATGGTCAGCGCATCGCCCGGTCGTACCAGAACATGGTCGACCCGATCGCTACCGTGGACACTCCCGAACGGCAGTTGATCGAGACCCTGGATCGTGCGCTTCTGCTGTCCGGTGCCTACGGTCTGACCGAGACCCAACGAGATGCCTACCTGGCAGTGGTGGCCCAGACCGTGCGGGACACCGTGGCCGCCATTCAGCCCCCCATTCGCCAGAGGATCACCCTGACCAGCCGGTCGGAGAGCATCCCGATGCTCATACGCAACAGCCTCGACCACGACGTGATCGTGCGCCTAGACCTCAAGAGCGACAAGCTGGACTTCCCCGACGGGGATTCCCTTCTCTGGCGGCTCTCCCCCGGCGTCAACCAGGTTCAGGTGCCAGTCCAAGCCAAGACATCGGGCGATGCCGTGCTGGAGATCAAGGTCAACTCTCCCACCGGGCTCTTGGCCTTGGGCGAATCGCAATTGACAGTGCGGGCCACGTCTCTCTCGGGCGCCGGGGTGGGCATTGCCGCGGCCGCGCTGGCCATCCTGATGCTTTGGTGGGCCCGGAACTGGTGGTCGCGACATCGCTCCAAATCCGAGCCGCAAAAAAGTAGTGTCTCGCTATGACCGTTCGAATAGTGACCGACAGTTCCTGCGACCTCAGCGCCGCCGACATCGAGCGCCACCAGATCACCGTGGTCCCGCTCACCATCCGGTTCGGCGACGAGGAGTTCACCGACGGAGTGGGCCTCTCGGCTGAGAACTTCTACGAGAAGATGGCAGCCAGCGGGGAATTGCCGTCCACCGCCGCCCCTGCGCCGGGGGCGTTCGAGACGGCCTTCCGAAACTTGGCCGAAGAAGGCGCCGAGGCGGTGGTGTGCGTCAACCTGTCCTTCGCCCTTTCGGCCACCGGGGAGTCGGCCCAGACTGCGGCCCGAGCACTGGAAGGCGAGGTGGACGTGCGGGTGGTGGACTCCGGCAAGGTGTCGGTTGGGCTGGGTGTCATGGTGAAGGCCGCGGCGGCCGCGGCCGCGGCCGGGCACAACGCGGATGAGATCGAGGCCCAGTTGGCCGAGCTGAAGGAACGGGTCTTCATCTATGCCGTTCTGGACACGTTGGACAACCTCAAGAAGGGCGGCCGTATCGGCACTGCCCAGGCGCTTTTGGGCAGCGCCCTTTCCATCAAGCCCTGCCTGGACCTCACTTCCGGCGTCGTGGAAGAGGCGGGCAAGCAGCGAACCAGGGGCAAGGCCCGAAACTGGCTGGCCGCGCGGGTGGCCGAAGCCGGGGAGTTGGAGCATCTGGCCATTGCCCACGGCGCGGCCGAGGACATAGACGCGTTCACAGCCAGCCTGGGCGAATCCCCTGCTCAAAACCCCTTGACGGTGGCTCTCATCGGGCCGGTCGTGGGCACTCACGCAGGCCCCGGTGTCATAGCCGCCGCCATGGTGCCCGCCCCCTAAGTACGTCTTGGCCCGCAGAAAACGCCGTCGGTAACCTTCGAGCCGTGTCGGAGTTCCTCCGCGACTACCTCCTAGTCGTCTTCTTCCTCGTGCTGGCGGGTGCGTTGGTCTTCGGGATGCTGGGACTGGGAAGCCTGCTGCGGCCCACCCGATCGCAGCCCCAGAAGTACATCACCTATGAGAGCGGGGTCGACCCCGTGGGGCTGGGCTGGTCGCAGAGCAACATCCGGTACTACGTATTCGCCCTCCTGTTCGTGATGTTCGACGTCGAGGCGGTTTTCATCTTCCCCTGGGCCACCCGGTTGGAGGCCTACGGCACGTTCGGATTGGTCGAGATGGCCATCTTCATCTTCATCCTTGCGCTGGGCCTGGTGTACGCCTGGCGAAAGGGTGTCCTCCGGTGGATCTGAGGTAGGCAGTGGGACTGGTTGCCAGCGGCAAAGCTCCAAAACCCCTGACCAAGCTGCTCAACCTCGGCCGGAAGTACTCCATCTGGATGTACCAATGGGGCCTGGCCTGCTGCGCCATCGAGATGGGCGCGGTGATCGGCTCGCCCCGCTACGACGTCATGCGCCTCGGGGTTATCCCGTTTCCGGCCAGCCCCCGACAGGCCGACTTGGTGGTGATTTCGGGAACGGTCACCGACAAGATGGTTCCTTCGATTCTCCGCCTCTACCAGCAGATGCCCGACCCGAAATACGTAATTTCCATGGGCTCCTGCGCCAATTGCGGAGGCCCGTACTGGGACTCCTACTCAGTGACCAAGGGCGTCGACCAAGTCATTCCGGTAGACGTGTATGTTCCCGGCTGTCCGCCTCGGCCCGAGGCTCTTCTGGAGGGCATCGTGCTGCTTCAGGAGCGCATCAGCAACGAGGACCCGGCCGCGCGGTGGCGAGGTGACCCAATTGTCGTCGACTGACACCGATACCAGCGCCGAAGCCGAACCACAGCCCGACGAACGCCGGGAGGCGTGGGCTGCCCGATTGGCCGACTCGCTGGGCAACGGTTACGCCGAGCATCACATCATCGGTGGCAGCGATTTGTGGGTGCGAGTGGCCCGCGACTCGTGGACTGATGCGGCCACCGCGGCGCGCGACCTGCTGGGCTGCCAGTTCTTCGACTGGCTTTCGGCCATCGACTGGCTGCCTTCTCCCTTCGGACGGGATATGGACGCCCAGGAGGACAACCCCGAGCCCAAAGCGGCCGATCCCATGGAGCAGGGTCATGCCGGTGGTGAGACCCGGTTCCAAATGGTGATGCGCCTTTATTCGATTACCGAGCACATGGGCCTCACCATCAAGGCCGATCTTCCCGACGGCGATCTGAGCATCGACACCCTGATCGGCGTGTACCCCGGAGCCGATTGGCACGAGCGCGAGGCCTGGGAGATGTTCGGAATCCACTTCAACAACCACCCCGACCTCCGCAACATCTACCTGCCCGGGGAATTCGAGGGGAATCCCCTCCGCAAGGACTTTCCGCTGCTGGCTCGGCGGGTGAAGCCGTGGCCCGGCATCGTGGACGTGGAACTGTTCCCCGGCGAGGAAGACTCATGACCGCAGTGGGCACCGACCAGCGCCAGCAATTGGCCTACGTCGCCACTCAGGCGGCCGACGCCCGGCTGAATGTGGAGATCGAAACCGAGGGCATGACCCTCAATATCGGACCCCAGCACCCGGCCACCCACGGAACTCTGCGGCTGGTGGCCCGTCTCGACGGCGAGCAGGTGGTGGAGGCCGAACCCATCATGGGATACCTGCACCGGGGCTACGAGAAGCTGGCCGACGTGCGGACCTACCCCCAGGTCACCACGCTCATCAACCGAATCGACTGGCTGGGCAGCTTCGCCAACGAGGTGCCGTTCATCCTGGCCGCCGAGCAGCTCATGGAGGTGGAGGCGCCGCCCCGCGCCGCCTGGATCCGCACGATCCTCTTCGAGCTGTCCCGGCTGGCGAACATCTCGCTGTTCCTCGGCGACATGGGCATGCAGCTCGGCGCCATCACCCCGGTGTTCTTCGCCTTCCGGGACCGGGAGTTCGTCCTCAACCAGATCGAGGCCGTCACCGGCGGGCGGTTCCACCCCAACTTCGACCGCATCGGCGGCCTCAAGGACGACCTGCCCAAGGGCTGGATCGACGAGACCCGCGGCGTCATGGTGAAGATGCGCAACTTCTGCGACGAGCTCGAGGACCTGCTGCTGGGCAACGAGATCTTCGAGGCCCGGACCCGCGGCGTGGGCGTCATCCCCGCCGACGTCGCCCTGAGCTACGGGCTCTCCGGCGCCAACCTGCGCGCCTCGGGCGTGGACTGGGACATGCGCCGGGACAACCCCTGCGGCCTGGTCCACGACCAGCTGGACTGGAAGGTCTGGACCCACCCCGACGGCGACTCCTTCGCCCGCTACTGGGTGCGCCTGCAGGAGACCCGCGAGGCCACCCACATGATCGAGCAGATGCTGGACGGCCTGCCTGGCGGGCCGGTCATGGCCAAGGTGCCGGTCATCATCAAGGTGCCCGCCGGTGAGGCCTACGTGGCCACCGAGAACCCCCTCGGGGTCATGGGCTACTACGTGGTCAGCAAGGGCGACCTGGGGCCGTTCCGGGTGAAGATCCGCTCGGCCTCGTTCAACAACATCTCGGTGACGCCCTGGGTCATGCGGGGCGTCTACGTGCCCGACGTGATCACCATCCTGGCCAGCCTGTACTTCATCCTGGGGGACATCGACCGGTGATCTGGACCCTCGCGCTCGAGCTGGCCTACTGGCAGCAGACCGCCATCAAGCTGGTGGTGGTGGCCCTGGTGATCCCGACCGGGGCGATCATCCTGGGC
>JAJEEH010000099.1 GCA_022821105.1 Acidimicrobiia bacterium | reverse complement strand
TCACAAGGGCATCTCCATCATCATCGTGCCCACCGACAGCCCCGGTTTTTCCCATACCCCGATCGTCACCGTGGGCAACGCCACCACCACGGCCACCTACTACGACGAGGTGCGGGTACCGGTTGCCAACCTGGTGGGCGCCGAGAACGAGGGGTGGAAGCTCATCACCAGCCAGCTCAACCACGAGCGGGTGGGGCTGGCCGCGGTGGGGGCGCTGTCGTTCCAGCTTTATGACGAAGTGGTGGCTTGGGCGGCTGACACTCCGGCTGTAACGCTGGCTGGCGACGGGGCCGAGGCTGCGGTGCTGGACCAGGGATGGGTGCAGATGGATCTAGCCCGGTGCCACGCCAAGCTGGAGGCCATGAAGCTGCTGAACTGGCAGATGGCCGCCGCGGTGGCCGCCGATTCGCTGACCCCGGCCCGGGCATCGGCGGTGAAGGTGTACGGCACCGAGGCGGTGAGCGACATATATCACTTGTTGTTGGGGGTGCTGGGAGCGAGGGCCCACATCCGAGAGGGAAGCCCAGGTGCCTTGCTGGCTGGCCGGGTGGAGGCCGCGGCCCGCACCGCTCAGATCAACACCTTCGGCGGCGGCGTGAACGAGGTCCAGCGGGAGATTGTGGCCTGGACCGGGCTGAAGATGACTCGGGGCGGGCGACGGTGAACTTCGATTTCAGCGAGTCGCAGGAGGCGGTGGCCGCGCTGGCCGAACAGGTGTTTGCCGGTTCGGCGGGGTCTGACCGGGTGGCCGAGGTGGAGCGCACCGGCGATCGATTCGACCGGGAGCTGTGGGCCGCCCTGGCCGCCTCCGACCTGCTGGGAGTGTCGATTGGCGAGGAACACGGCGGTCTCGGCCTCGGCATGGTGGAGACCGCGTTGGTGCTGCGAGAGCAGGGTCGCCGGGTTGCGCCGGTGCCGCTGTGGCCCACTTTGGTGCTGGGGGCCATGCCAATCGCCGAGTTCGGCACTCCGGCGCTGCGGGACCGCTGGCTGAGGGCGGTTGTGTCAGGCCAGGCCGTGCTCACCGGGGCGTTCTCTGAATGGGGGGCCAACGAAGCGCTGTCTTCGTCGGTGACCGCGGCCCGCCGCGAAGACGGGACCTGGGAGCTGAATGGATCCAAACCGGCGGTTCCCGCCGCGGGGGTGGCCGATGCCGTAGTGGTGCCTGCTCGCACCGTTGGAGACGGCGATGGCCTAGTGGTCTTTGTGGTTGATCTCAACACTGACGGGGCAGAGGTGACGCTGAGCGAGACCACCAACCGCGAGCTTCACGGCGAGCTAACGCTTAGGTCGGTGGTCGTTGGTGATGAAGCGAAGCTGGACGGCGCCGACGGCCAGTCGATTGTGGAGTGGACCCTGGCACGGGCCCAGGTGGCGGTGGCCGCGGTGGTGCTGGGCTGCTGCGAGGAGGCCACGGCCATGGCTGCGGCCTACACGTCGGAGCGCGAGCAGTTCGGACGCCCCCTGTCCACCAACCAGGGGGTGGCCATGCGGGCGGCAGACTGCTACATCGACAACGACTGCATGCGGGTCACTCTGCTCCAGGCCGCTTGGCTCGTCGACGAGGGCCGCTCAGCGGCCGATATCGCCGATGCTGCTGCGGTGGCCAAATGGTGGTCGGCCGATGCCGGCCAGCGGGTGGTACACGCCACTCAGCATCTGCACGGGGGGATGGGGGCCGATGTGGACTACCCCGTCCATCGCTACTTCCTGTGGGTCAAGCAGCTGGAGAACACCTTTGGTGGCGGGAGCCGCCAGTTGGCCGCTATCGGCCGTGGCTTAGCCAGCGCGGGGTAGCTACCAGCCCTTCCAATTCGGGTCCCGCCGTTCCTTGAAGGCGTTGACTCCTTCGTCGGCGTCCTCGCCGGCCATGAGCACTTCTTGGGCCCATGACTCCATCTCGAACATGGTCTGGCGGCTGGTCTCGAAGCTCCGGTTCACCAGCAGCTTGCTCATGGTCAGGCTCTTGGTGGGCTGGGCGGCCAGTCGCTCGGCCCAGGCTCGGGCGGTGGGCATCAACTCGTCGGGGGGCACCACCCGGTTGATCAGGCCCATGGCCGCGGCGTCGGCCGCGCTCACATCGTCGCCGAAGAACATCAACTCCTTGGCCTTCTGGGGGCCGATCAGCCGGGGGAGCAGGTACACCCCACCGGCGTCGGGCACTAGGCCGCGCCGGACGAACACCTCGATGAACCGCACCCCCTCGGCCGCGACCACCAGATCGCAGGCCACCGCCATATGGACGCCCATGCCGGCGGCGGTCCCGTTGACCGCGGCGATCACCGGTTTCTCACAGTCCAAGATGGCCGATATCAGCTTCTGAGCCCCGACCTTGATGCCTCGGGCCACCTCCATGATGGCCCGGTCGGGGGCGCCCGGAGGTCGAACCTGATCGGGCCGGGCCACCCGCAGATCTGCCCCGGTGCAGAACCCCTTGCCGTTGGCGGTGAAGATCACTGCTCGCACCGACAGGTCTTCGCTGATACGGGCGAACTCGTCGGCCAGGAAGTTCCGCTGGTCGGGGGTGATGGCGTTGTGGGCGTCGGGGCGGTTCAAGGTGAGGGTGCGCACGCCGCCGTCTTGGGCCACCAGGATGTCGCCGCCGAGGACCTCGGTCACGGTTCCGCCTGTGCTCTCACTGCTCATGGTCTGTACCTCGTCTAGCGTGGCCGGTCGTGTCTTGGTACGCCGCCCACCCCCAAGCTAAATGACCGCAGCGGCGGCGCCCCAACCGGTGACTGGGCATCCGGCGATTGGCCTGACCACGCTGGTGATCGCGGCCTCCCTCACCGGCATCGGCCTGTCGATCATGACGGTGGGCTACCCGGCCCTCGGCGAGGCGTTTCCCGGCACCTCCGATCCCACCCTGTCGTGGGTGACCAACATCTTCACCATTGTGGGAGCGGCCACCCTGGTGCCTGCCGGTGTGCTGGCCGGCCGGATGGGCCGCCGGCGGATGCTGCTGGTTGGGACGCTGCTGTTCTTGGTCGGATCGGTGCTGGGCGGGCTTGCCCCCTCTGTTGCGGTGCTTATCGGGGCTCGGGCGGTGCTGGCGGTGGCTTCCTCTATCATCAACACCGCTGCGGTGGCCCTGCTGCTGGCCACGATCCCCGCCAACCGGCTGCCGTTGGCCGTTGGCATCTGGGCGGTGGCGGGCGGCACATCGTCGGCGGTCGGCCCTCCGGTGGGCGGCTTGGCCATCGAGTGGTTCGGGTGGGAGTGGATGTTCTGGCTGAACATCCCCTTCTGCTTCGTCGTCCTGATCGTGGTGCCGCTGGTGTACCGGGAGTCCCGCAGCGGCGAGACCAAGGCGCTGCCCGACCCCCTCGGTGGAGTGATGGTGGCCGGGGCCACCGCCTTGGTCACCCTGGGCATCGTGCAAAGCGATCCGTGGGGATGGCTGGACGGGAAGGTGGTGGGCAGCATTGTCGGCGGATTGGTGATGTTCGGGCTGTTCGTGCTGCGCACGTGGCACCACCCCAACCCGTTGGTGGAGCTGCGGCTGTTCCGCTTCCCCAATGTCCGCCGGAGCAACCTGGCCATGCTGGTCTTCGCGTCGTCGTGGTTCGGCATGTTCTTCGGCTTCACCGTGATCGTCATCCGGTCTTGGGGATGGACTCCCATTGAGGGCGGCTTCGCGGTGGCGCCGCTGGCATTGTTCGCCGGGGTGGTCGGGGTGCTCATCGGCCGGGTCGCCCACCGCACCGGCCATCGCATGTTCATACTTCCCGGCACTGCGATCTATGTGGGCGGCACCATCATGCTGTGGGTGGTGTTGGGCGATGAGCCCAACGCGGCGGTGTTTGTGCTCGGCATGACCGTGATCGGGGTGGCCACCGGCATGGTGTTCCCCTCGTTGATGGCTGCCGCGGTGGTGGACGTGCCTCCCGACCAGCACTCGTTGGCCTCGGGAATCAATTTCACCTCCCAGCGGGTGGCCACCACCATCGGCGTGGCCCTCGGGCTCACCTTCGCCACCACCGCGGCCTCAGCGTCGGAGGCCATCGACCTGCTCATGGGCATGGTGATCATCACCGCGCTGGTGTCGCTCCCCTTCAGCGCTCGGATCGACACCCGTCCCCGCCAAGCGCAAGGCTGAGGGCATGTACATCGCCATCGCCGACACCGTCACCCTCGAGGACCCGGGCAACTTCCGGGAGTTCCATGTAGCAATAGACGGCGACGTGGCCGGCGCGGTGGCCGCCTTCGATGGCCGAGCCGCCGCCTCAGAACGAGACAACCACCTGTGGATCGACATCGCCTTCGTGCGAGAGCTGGCCGGCGACGCCGCCGACGCCGAGTGGGAGGCCCAGTTCGACGGAATGCTGGCTTACGCCAACTCCAAAGGCTGGATCGACGAGCCCGCCAACCGAGTAGAAGCCCACATCCAGCCCCCGGATTCCTAGGAGCGGGCCGCCCGGAAGGGCTCCCGGCTGACGCTCAGCCCTTGAGGGCGGCGAAGAGTTCGGCGACTAGGGGTTGGGGGGCGCCGTGGAGGGAGAGGTGGATGCGGTCGGCGAGACCGCCGAAGCGGGATTTGATCTCGGCGGCGGCTTCAGAGGGGGTGCCCTGGACGCTGAGGGTGTGGACCATCTCGTCGTCCCACACGTCGCCGATGTCGCCCCAGCGGCCCTGTTTGGTGAGTCGGTTCAGCTCGTCCTGGAGCTCGCCCCAGCCGTGGGCGTCGAGCACTACCCGGTAGGCGGGGGTGGAGCCGTAGAAACCGAGGTTGGAGCGGCAGAGCTGTTCCACCCGCCAGGCCTCCGCCTCATCGGCGTCATCTCCGTACAACCCGACGATCACCCCCACACCGAAAGTGAACTCGTCCCGGCTGCGTCCGGCTGCGCCTAGCCCTGCTTCCACCGCGGGCAGCGTCTTGGTGCGCAGGAAGCGCTCGGAGCAGAACGGGTGGATCAAGATGCCGTCGGCGGTCTCGGCCA
>JAJEEH010000034.1 GCA_022821105.1 Acidimicrobiia bacterium | reverse complement strand
ATCTGGGCCCGACGGGTTGCCCAGATGGACATCACCCGCTCTTCCAAGTGCTGCTCAGACATGGCCGTGCAGGGCCTTCCAGACTCGTTCGGGTGACAGGGGCATGTCCAAGTGGCGGATGCCGAAGGGGGATAAGGCGTCCACCACAGCATTCTGCACCGCAGCAGTGGCCCCGACCGTGCCCGACTCGCCGACACCCTTGGCCCCGAGCAGGTTCCGGTCTGTGGGGGTTTCAGAGCGGACCAGCTCGAAGCTGGGCAACTCGGCCGCCGAGATCACCGCATAGTCGGCGAAATTGGTGGTGAGCGGAATGGCGTCCGCGTCGTAGGCCACCTCCTCCATCAGAGCCTGGGCAACACCGCCCGCGATTCCCCCGTGGATCTGGCCCTCGAAGATCAGCGGATTCAACACGGTGCCGGCGTCGTCCACGGCCACCAGACGGATCAAATCCGTTCGGCCGGTCTCAGGGTCTACCTCCACTACGGCCACATGAGTGCCGAACGGGAAGGTCTGCCCGCCAGACTCGAATTCCGACTCCACCACCAGCGGGCCATCTAGGGCGGCGGCCACCGATTCCCATCCCACCGACACCGCCGGAGTTCCGGCCACATGAAAAGAGCCGGCCCCCCGATCGTGGACTACATCGCTTGCCGCGGCTTCTAAGAGGTCGGCTGCGGTAGGTTTTGCCTGCTCCACCAGCCGCTGGGAGGCATCAACCAGCATCGACCCCACGATTTGGGCCGATCGCGATCCCCCGGTGACCTGTCCTCGTGGGGTGCAGTCGGTGTCACCTCCAACCGCCATCACCCGATCCAGATCGATGCCCAGCACATCGGCCACGATCATCGGCCACACCGTCTCATGGCCTTGCCCGTGGGGGATGGAGCTGGTCACCGCGGTCACCGTGCCATCTGTGTCTAGCTCAACGGAGGCGAAGTCCCCTGCGCCGGTGGTGGCGGTGACCTCCACATAGGTGGACAGGCCAATGCCCAGCAGGACATCAGTCCCGTTGGCCCGGCGGGCGGCCTGCTTGGCCCGCAAGTCACCGTATCCAACCTCCTCCAGGGCAAGTTCCATGGCTTTGGCGTAGTCCCCAGAGTCGTAGCTCATCCCCGAAACCGTGATGTGAGGGAAGGCTCCGGGATCGAGGAAGTTGCGGCGGCGCACTTCCGCGGGATCCATCTCAATCTCCGCGGCAAACAGGTCCACGGCCCGTTCGATCGCCGAGGAGGCTTCGGGACGACCTGCCCCTCGGAAGGCCCCGTTGGGAGTAGTGGAAGTGGGCACGGAGACTGCTCGATACCCGGCGCAGTCGATGTCGTAGACCCCGGTGAACATAGCCATGGTCATCCGCGGCAAGAACCCCGCGATGAGCGGGTAGGCCCCGCTGTCTTGGATCACATCGAGCAGGTAGGCGGTGATGCGCCCGTCCCGGCTGCCGCCCACTACCACGTCTTGGATCTGGCCCCGGCCACTGCCCAGCCCGGTCATCGACTGCGTGCGGGTCTCCGCCCAAGCGCAAGGGCGGCCCAAGCGACGGGCCAGCCACCCCAGGAGGGCCTCCTCGGGGTAGCAGCGGAATTTGGCGCCGAAGCTGCCGCCCACGTCTGGGGTGACAACCAGTACATCCTCGGGGTCCAGCCCGTAGATGCCCATCAGCGCGGTCTTCACGTTGTGGCTGCCCTGGGTGGCGGTGTGATGGATCAGCCGTTCGCCCTCCCAGTAGGAGAAGCCCGTTCGGGCCTCGATGGGCGCCGCCGACATTCGCTGGTTGTGGAACCGGGCCCGCACCACCACCTCGCACGCTTCGAAATCGGGCTCTTGGCCCACCCCGCATCGGTACACCGTCTGATCGTCGATCCCTTCGAACAACACCACGTCGCCCCGCAGCGAAGCCTCCAAGTCGACTAGCGGGGGCAGAGACTCGTAGGCCACCGCTACCAAGTCGGCGGCGTCGGCTGCACGGCACGGATCGTCGGCTACCACGGCGGCCACCGGCTCGCCCACGTAGCGGACCACCTCACTGGCCAGCATGGTGCGGACCATCTCATCGTTCATTCCCGGAAAGGGCGTGGGATAGACCACCACGTCCGGGTCGATGTCGGCGGCGGTGAACACCCCCAGCACCCCGGGAGCGGCCGCGGCGGCCTCGACATCAATCGACAGCAGACGAGCATGGGGCTCGGTGGAGGTCACGTAGGCGACGTGGGCAGCATCGGCTGGGATCAGGTTGGCCACGTACGCGCCCTGGCCGGTGAGAAAACGGGGATCTTCCCTCCGCAGAACGGGGTGGCCGAGAATCGAGGGCATCAGTCCTCGTAGGTCTGGGTGCAGCCTCCGCTTACTCGAACAGGGCGACGTCGGTGAACTCGATGAGGTTTCCGTCGGGATCGCGTGCGAAGGCCGTCCGCACCGGAACGCCGAAGTCCTCGCGCTCCGATGGCTGGCTGGCAAACTCCACTCCCCGCTCGGCCAACTCGGCCATAGTGGCGTCGAATTGCTCGGCGGGAATATAGAGGGCGAAGTGGGACATTGATCCCCCGGGATTCGGCATCATGTCCACTTTGCTGAGGTGAAGCTGGGAGGGGCCCATCCGCAGCCACGACCCCTCGAACTCGCCGAAATCGGGTCGTGGCAGCTTTTCCAGTCCCAGCTTCCCGATGTAGAAGGCGTCAGCGGCCTCCACATCGGTCACGCAGATATTCACATGCGAGTAGGCGACCAGCCCTTTGACAGCAGTGCTCATTCCCCCGACTCTATTGGAACGAGGGGGCTTGCATGCCTCCGGGCCGCGTACAGCGCAATCCCAGTACCGCAGTCACCGCGCCTCCAGCGGCCAGCATGATGTAGCTGGTGCCGAGATTGCCGATGTGGCCGACGGCCAAGCTGGTGCCGACGATGGTCACCGCAATGGCCACGCCGAAAGCGTTTCCCACTCGCATCATGGTCTGGGCCACGCTGGAGCCGGAGGCCAGAAAGTTGCCGGGCAGATCAGCCACCATGACCGCGAACAGCGATCCCCACACCAAGCCTGATCCGATTCCGGCCAGCGTGACGCTGAGCACCCAGGCCACAATGTCCTCCTCGCCGCCCAGGGTGGCCCACTGCCACACCATGCCCGCCGTCCACATGATGCTCCCGGCCACAACGAATCTGGCTGGTCCCCACCGGTCGGCCCACCGGCCCGACAGGGCCGACAGCAGGCCGGTGAACACGAACACCGGGGTCAGCAGCATTCCAGCCTCGAAGATGGTCAGCTCCCACACGATGGTTAGGTAGTTCACGCCCACCAACTGGTGACCGAAGAAGGCGATGGAGAAAACCAGCATTCCGTAGTTGCCCAGCCGGAAGCTCTTGAAGCGGAACAGGCTGGGATCGATCACCGGCAGTCGGTGGCGCATCGACCGCCAGGCCAGCAGCACGAGTACCAGCGGACCTCCGATCAGTGCCGCCAGAACCACCGGATCGGCCCAAGACCACTCCCTGCTCTGCACCAGCGCGAACACCACCCCGCCGACGCCAGCCAACACCATGAGCGCTCCCAGCCGATCGGGCAACTCCGGGGTCTGCGGATTGCGGTGCTCTTGGATGACCTTGCCGATAAAGGCCAATGCGATCACCCCGAAGGGCACGTTCAGCCAGAACGCCCACCGCCAGTCGCCCACATGCACCAGCAGGGCGCCCACCGAAGGTCCCATGGCGGCGGCCACCGCGCCGTTGGCCGACCATGCGCCCACGCCGGTACCCCGGCGGGCTATCGGGAATGCCTCAATCACAATGGCCGCCCCCATGGGCAGGCTCAGCGACGTTCCGAACCCCTGGAGGGCTCGGGTAACGATTAGCACGCCGGTGCTGGGTGCCAGGGCGGCCCCCGCCGATGCCAGCGTGAACACCGCGATGCCAGCCATCAGAGTTCGTCGCCGTCCCCACCGCTCGCCCAGAACTCCGCAGATGACCAGGGTGGCCGCTCCGACGATGGTGAAGGAGTTGATAACCCACGACAGCTCGGCCTCGCTGGCGTTGGGGAAGGACTCCTTCAGGTCGGCATAGACCACGAAGATGATCGACAGCGACATGGCCGTTTGGAAGCTGGCCAAGCTCACCACCACCAGCACCAGCCAGGCCCGGCGCATCACCGCCGGATCAACGGCTGCTTGCTGCATCACCGGTTGACTGTAACCCCGCTGGACCCTCCTATCTGATGGCAGGCCCGGCCAAGGCCGTAGCTACCCTTTGGGCGTGGTTTCGTTCTATGACACTCGGTGCCGCGCAGTGGTTCCGTTTGAGCCGGTATCCCCCGGCCGGGTGTCGATGTACGTGTGCGGGCCCACTGTTTACGACGATCCCCACGTGGGTCACGCCCGCACCGCGCTCACCTTCGACATGATCCGCCGCTACCTCCAGTGGCGGGGCTTCGAGGTTGTGTTCGTTTCCAACATCACCGATATCGACGACAACATCATCAACCGGGCGTTTGAGACCGGAACCACTGAGCCTGAGCTAGCCGCCCGCTATGAACAGGTCTATATCGACCAGATGGACCGATTCGGCATCGCCCGGCCCGATCACCGTCCCCACGCCACCGAATACGTAGCCGAGATGCTCGAGTTCATCAGCGATTTGGTGGACCGGGGCGCGGCCTATCCCATCGAGGGCAAGGGCGTTTATTTCTCGGTGGCCGCCCATGATCGCTACGGCGATCTCATTGGGCGCACGCCCGAGGAGCTGCGAGAAGGCGCTGGCGCCCGGGTGGAGGTGGATGTCGACAAGGCCGATCCCTTGGACTTCGCCTTGTGGAAGGCGGCCAAACCGGGTGAGCCGGTGTGGGACTCCCCGTGGGGGCCGGGCCGCCCCGGCTGGCACATCGAGTGCGTGGCCATGGCGACTGATCTGCTGGGCAAGACCTTCGACATCCACGGCGGGGGTGACGATCTGGCTTTCCCCCATCATCAGAATGAGGTAGCCGAAGCCGAGGGCGCCGGGTTGGACTTCGCCCGCTACTGGATCCATGGGGCCATGCTCAATGTGAACGGCGAGAAGATGGCCAAGTCGCTGGGCAACTTCACCACCATGTCTGATCTGCTCGATGCCTACGAGCCCCAAGTACTGCGGCTGCTCATGCTGCAAACCCACTACCGAACGGTCATGGAGCTGAGCGACGACGCCCTGGCCGGAGCTTCGGGTGCACTGGACCGGCTTCGGGCCTGGCATCGCCGTGCCGCCGCCGCAGGCCTGGATCAGGCGGCAACGCCTGACGCCGAGGCGATTGCCCGGTTCACCGCGGCCATGGACGACGACTTCGGCACTCCCTCCGGTCTGGCGGTGGTGTTCGACTTGGTCCGGGAGGCCAACGCCGCCTTGGACGCCGGAGACACCGACCGGGCGGCAACGGCCCACGCCGCGGTGGTCGACTTGACTGGTGCCTTGGGCCTCACTTTGGCTAGCGGTGACCAAGCGGGCGATGACGATTTGGCCGTCGAGGTAGAGGAACTGCTGGCCGAGCGGGACGAGGCCCGCAGTGCCAAGGACTTCGCCACTGCCGACCGCATCCGCGACGAGCTCACCGCCCGGGGAATCGTGTTGGAGGACACTCCCGGCGGCACGATCTGGAGAAAGTCCTGAGGAAGTACAAGAGCCAGTTGCTCGGTCGACCTGTAGTGGGGATCGACATCCTCAACTCCCAGTCGGGCACCACGCGAAGGACCCGGACTTGGGTTTATTTGGCTGGTGGCAAAGAGCTGGCTGTATTCGTCAAGCAACCATCCCGCTCGCTGGTCGCTCAGGCCTTTGTCGCCATACCTCGGCTGAGTCGGGCTGAAGTCAGGTTCTACACCGAACTGCGTGACCAGGTTCCCATCGCCACTCCCCGCTGCTACGGCGCCGAACACTTCCGGTTCGGCTTCATCGTGATTCTGGAGGACTTGGTTAACGCCGGCGCGACCTTGCGGAATTCCACCGACACCCTGAGCGCCGATGAGGCCGCGTCGCTACTGGAGCCGTTGGCCGACATGCACCGCCAATGGTGGGGGCGCACTGAGTCGCATCCGTGGCTGGCTGACAACCCTCGACGAGAACTGATGCTGGGGGCGCTGCTCAGCCCCTCGCTGTGCCGCCTGGGGCTCTGGCGAGTTGGCTCGGCGGTTCCAGAGACGCTGCACCAGCCCATCGCCCGCTACGCCCGCAACCGGCGGGCGGCCCAGGAGGCAATGTCGGCCAGACCGACCACTTTGATCCACAACGATTGCCACCCTGGGAACCAATTTGTAACCGCCGACGGCCGCCCCGGTCTCGTGGACTGGCAGCTCTGCCGGGCCGGGCCCTGGGCCCGAGATGTGGCCTATCTGCTGACTACTTCGCTCGACCCCGACACTCGTCGGACCGCCGAGAGGGATCTGCTAGCCGGCTACCTGCACCAACTCGGCCCGGTAGCTCCGAGTTTCGACGAAGCCTGGCTGGCCTATCGCCGCAATGTTGCCTACGCGGTCGAGGCCATGCTGGTGACCGCCGCGGTGGGCGTGATGATGCCCAAGTCCACCTCCCGCGTCCTGGTCAGCCGCGCCGCCACAGCCGCGGCCGATCTAGATTCATTCGGCGCGCTATGACCGAGTCGTTCCCCCGCCAGCACGCCCGCACCCGGGGCTTCACCTTGGGGGCACCCCGCAGCTTCACCGTTTCCGACGACGGTCGCCGGGTGGCGTTTCTGCGCAGTTCATCGGGCGACGACCCGGTGAACCGGCTCTGGGTGCTCGACACCGTTTCGGGCGAGGAACGTGTGATGGCCGATCCGGTCGAACTCTTGGCCGACCCCGGGGAGGAGAACCTGCCGCCGGCCGAGCGGGCCCACCGGGAGCGAGCCCGGGAGAGCGGGGGTGGGATCGTGGCCTTTGCCGGCGATCCTGGATTGACCAAGATTGCCTTCACGTTGGGTGGACAGGTTTTTCTGGCCGACGTCACCGACGGCTCGGTCGAATCGCTGCCTGCCAAGCCTGGCGCGTTCGATCCCCGCCCCTCACCCGACGGGCAGCGGGTGGCCTATGTGTCCGGCTCCGCCTTGCGGGTGGTAGACGACACAGCCGACGGGCTCGACCGAGAGGTCGTCGACGAACCGGGCGACACCGTTAGCTGGGGGTCGGCCGAGTTCATTGCCGCTGAGGAGATGGGCCGGAGCCGGGGTTTCTGGTGGGCTCCCGACAGCCAGCACCTGCTGGTGGCCCGAGTGGATACGGCCCAGGTGCCCGTCTGGCACATCCCCTCTCCGGCTGATCCGGCGGCGACACCGGTGCCCATGGCCTACCCCGCCGCCGGCACGGCTAATGCCGACGTCTCATTGGCCATCATCGGGCTCGACGGCAGCCGGGTCGAAGTGGCCTGGGATCGAGATTCCTACGAATATCTGGCCCGGGCCGCGTGGACGCCCCGGTCGAACCCGGTCATAGCCGTGCAGAGCCGCGACCAGCGCACGGTGGTGATCTTGGAGGTCGACCCCGACACCGGGACCACCACCAAAATTGCCCGCCAGAGCGACGAGCACTGGGTGGAACTGGTGCCTGGCACGCCAGCTTGGATGGGCGAGCGACTGGTAACCGCAGAGGACCGAGGCTCGGCCCGCCGCCTGGTGATCGACGGCGTCGAGGGCACCCCCGACAACTTGCAAGTCCGCACCGTGGTAGCCGCCGATGAGCATCGGGTGGTGTTCACTGCGTCGGACGACCCCACCGAGGTCCATGTTTGGCAGCTCGACGGTGAAGGCGAGCTGGAACGGCTCAGCGACCAGCCGGGCGTATTCAGCGCTGCTGCGGGGGGTGAAACCGCAGTGCTGGTGCGGGCCGCGGGAACCGACTTGGACGCAGCCGTCGAGGTGGTGACCCCCACCAAGCGCATCCCCATCGATTCGGTTGCCGCCAAGCCGTCGTTGACGCCGTCGCCCCAGTTCTCTGTGGTCGGCAGCCGGGAATTGCACACCGCGGTGTTGTACCCGGCGGACGTCGACGGATCCGAGGCCCATCGGCTGCCGGTGTTGCTTGACCCCTATGGCGGACCCCACGCCCAGCGAGTGCTCAAGGCCCGCTCGCCGTTCCACGTGTCGCAGTGGTTCGCCGACCAGGGATTCGCGGTGGTCATTACCGACGGTCGGGGTACTCCTGCCCGCGGCCCAGCTTGGGAGCGGGCGGTGGCCGGCGATCTGGCCCACCCGGTGCTCGAAGACCAGATCGACGCCCTCGACGCGCTGGCCGAGCACCACCCCCGCTTGGACCTCAATCGGGTGGCCATCCGCGGCTGGTCATTCGGCGGCTATCTGGCCGCTTTGGCCGTGTTGGCCCGACCCGATCGATTCCACGCCGCCATTGCCGGCGCCCCGGTGACCGACTGGCGGCTCTACGACACTCACTACACCGAGCGCTACCTGGGCCACCCCGACCACAGCCCCGACGCCTACACCCGCACCAGCCTGCTGGAGTTGGCCGCAGACCTGACCCGCCCACTGCTGCTCATCTGCGGCTTGGCCGACGACAACGTGTTCGCCGCCCACACCCTCCAACTGTCCCAGGCCCTGTTCGAAGCCGGCCGACCCCATCAGGTGCTGCCGCTGCCCGGCGTCACCCACATGACCCCCCAAGAACAGGTGGCCGAGAACCTCCTGCTGCTGCAACGGGCGTTCCTCTTCGACAGCCTCGGACTCCACCCACCGGGCAATCCCAGGAATCGCAGCAATGATTGATGTCTGGGTATGGGAAATCCACCTCACACCCACCACAATGACCCCATGGCGCGCATAACTGCCGACGGCGAGATCCTCTACGGGATCCAGTTGCCGATTCAGACCCTCAACGAGCGAATCTGCCAGCCGTGGGAGCCAACCGCCACCGTGGAGGACCTGTTGGCCATCACCCAGGCCGCGGAGGCCGCCGGGTTCGGGTTTGTGGGGGTGTGCGACCACATCGCCATCCCGAACAACGAATACGCCGCCCACATGTCCACCACGTGGTACGACCCGATCGCCACGCTCAGCTTCCTGGGCGCAGCCACCAGCACCATCCGGCTGCTGTCGGAGGTATACGTCCTTCCCTATCGCCATCCGCTGACCACCGCGAACTCGTTCTGCACCCTCGACCATCTCACCGGCGGGCGAGCAGTAATGGGAGTGGGTGCCGGCCACGTGGAAGCCGAATTCGAAGCCCTGGGATTGAGCTTCGCCGACCGGGGCCGAATGACCGACGAGGGCATCGACGCGGTGCGGGTCGCCGTGGAGGCCGCCGGTGGGTTCTGCGAATTCAGCGGGGAGTTTTACAACTTCAAGGACGTGGGAGTGTGGCCCGCCGCAGCGCAGAGCTCGATTCCCATATGGATCGGGGGCAGCACCCGCCCGGCCCTGCGCCGGGTGGTGGAGCGAGGCGACGGATGGATCCCCCAGGGAACGCCCCGGGAGGCCATGGCCGAGCAGATCGACTTCATGCGGGCCCATGCCGAAGTGGTGGGCCGCGACCTCGATGAAGTGGACCTCGGCTGGTTGGCCGGGACCGTTTACATCGGCGATCCACCTGAGGGTCTTTTTCCGCCGGGATGGCCGTATATCGGCGGCTCTCCCGACCAGGTTGCCGAGTCGCTCCGTTACGCCCACGAGTTGGGGACCTCGGTGGTGTTTCTCTTTTTTCGATCCCGTGACGCAGCCGAATATGTCGACCAAGTCGCACAGTTCGGCGCAGACGTCCTGCCCCTGCTGGACTCCTGATCATGACCGGCGTGCTGGCGGGAATGCGGGTGGTGGAGGGATCGGCGTTTGTGGCCTGCCCCTCAGGAGGTATGACACTGGCGCAACACGGGGCCGACGTGATCCGCTTCGACGCCATCGGCGGCGGCATCGACTACCAACGGTGGCCGCTCACTCCGGACGGCCAGTCGCTGTATTGGCAGGGTCTCAATAAGGGGAAGCGGTCGATCCAGGTCGACCTCCGCTCCCCCGAGGGCCAAGAGCTGATAACCACCTTGGCCACCGCGCCCGGCCCTGATGCCGGAATTTTCACCACTAACTTCCCCGCCATCGGCTGGCTGTCGTACGACAGCCTCCGCCAGCACCGCGACGATCTCATCATGGTGGCCATCACCGGCAACCACGACGGTTCCACCGCGGTGGACTACACCGTGAACTGCGCCATGGGCTACCCCTGGATCACCGGCGACGACGGCACCATCAACCACGTGCTGCCCGCCTGGGACATCATCTGCGGCCAAACCGCGGCGGTGGGAGTGCTGGCCGCCGAGCGGCAGCGTTCCCGCACCGGTGAGGGCAGCTTGGTGAACTTGGCCCTGTCCGATGTGGCACTGGCCTCGGTGTCGATGCTGGGCCATGTGGCCCAGGCCCAGCTCCTGGGCACCCAGCGACCCCGAATCGGCAACAACATCTACGGTGCATTCGGCCGAGATTTCGAGTTGGCCGACGGCGAGCGGATCTATATCGCAGGGGTGAGCAGCCTAGAGTGGCAGGGCGTGGTGGCCGCCTGCGGCATCGCCGAGGAGGTGGCTGCGCTGGAGGCCGAAACCGGCCTGGACTTCACCCGGGTGGACGGGGACCGCTATTTGGCCCAGGATCGCCTCAATCCACTGGTGGCCAATTGGTGTGCAAATCACACCCTGGCTGAGGCGTCGGCCGCTCTCGACGCCCAAGGGGTGTGCTGGGGCCGTTACCAGTCGATGCTGGAGCTGGTGGCCGACGACCCCCGCTGTTCCACCAAGAACCCGCTGTTTGCCGAGGTGGACCACCCCGATACTGGCCAATACCTCACCCCCGGCCCCCCACTCCGCTTCTCTGAGGAGCATCTTGCCGATCCCGGACCCGCCCCCCGGCTGGGCCAGCACACCGATGAAGTGCTGGCCGACGTGCTCGGCCTGTCGGGCACCGAGATCGCCCGCCTGCACGACCGCCAGATCGTCGCCTGACCATCTCAAGCGCCGGCGGGGGAAGCTACTTTGCACCCCATGAGCATGGACATAGGCCGCGTCGGCGTCTGGACCCGCACCGACAGCTTCTCAACCAGCGAAGCCATCGAATTCGCCCAGCGGGTAGAGGAATTGGGCTACGGCGCATTGTGGATCCCCGATGCTTTCGGTCGCGACCCTTTCGCCCACGCCTCCCTTCTGCTCAACCACACCTCCACGCTGGTGCTGGCCACCGGCGTGGTGAACATCCACCTGCGGGAGGCCCAGGCCACCTCCTGCGCCCAGAAGGAATTGCACGATCAGTCGGGTGGCCGTTTCCTGCTGGGTCTCGGGGTGTCCCACCAGGCTCCGGTGGAGAGGTTGCAGCAAAAGCCCTACCCCAAGCCCATCCCGTCGATGCGGGAGTACCTCGACAAGATGGACAGCGCCATGTGGTGGGGACCCGAACTCGACGGCGAGCCGCCCATGGTGCTGGCCGCCCTCGGCCCGCTCATGTTGAAGCTGGCCGCCGAGCGCACCATGGGCGCCCACCCCTACTTCGCACCGCCCGAGAACTCCCGGCGATCCCGGGAGATCATGGGCCCCGACGCCTGGATCTGCCCGGAGCAAAAGGTGATGCTGGAAACCGATCCAGTGAGGGCCAGGGAGCGGGCCCGGGCGTCCATGGCCGGGCCGATAACCATGCCCAACTACCGCAACAACCTCATGCGCTGCGGCTTCGAGGAGAGCGCCCTCGACGACGGCGGCAGCGACGAGGTGGTCGACGCGGTGGTGGCCTGGGGCGACGAGAACGCCCTGGCCGAACGGGTGCGCCAGCACCATGACGCTGGCGCTACCCATGTGTGTATCCAACCGCTCGACCCGGTGGACAAGACCCGCCCCAGCCTAGAGATGCTCGAGACCCTCGCCCCCTTCTTGAACGGAGCGTGATCTGTCATGGCCAATGAGTTCCAAGACCGGGTCGCCATTGTCACCGGTGCCGCAGACAGAATCGGCCTGGGATTCGCCCACGCCAGCTACCTGGCCGAGCGCGGCGCCAAGATCGTGCTCAACGACCTCGGCAGCGGCACCCTGGGCCTGGCCGAACAGGGCTTCAATCCCGACATCGCCGAGGAAGCCGCGCAACGCATCCGCGACGCCGGCGGCGAGGCCATCGCCAACAACGGCGATGTAGGCGATCCAGCCACCGCCGAAGCAATGGTGGCCAGCGCAATGGATGCCTGGGGCCGGGTGGACATCCTCATCAACAACGCTGGGGTCGCCAGCTCAGCGTTCTTCCCCGACATCGACGCCGACGAAATGCACCGCCACGTGGGAGTGACCCTGCTGGGATGCCTCAACACCGCCAAGGCGGCGTGGCCCCACATGGTGGAGCAGGGCTTCGGGCGCATCATTAACACCGGCTCCCCGGCCTGCTTCGGCAACCCCATCGCCTCCTACGCGGCCACCAAGTCGGGGCTGTTCGGCTTCACCCGAACCCAGGCCATGTTCGGCCAAGCCCACAACATCACCGCCAACCTGCTGTTGCCCGCGGCCATCTCCCGGCTAACCGAAGGTCTGCCCGAGTCGCCCTTCAAATCTCATCTGCGGGATCACTTCGGAGCCGAGAAGGTAGCACCGGTGGTGGCCCATCTGGTGAGCGACCAGTGCACGGTGACCGGCGAGGCATTCACCGCCGGGGGAGGCAAGTTTGCCCGCATCGTCTACGCCGCCTCCCCCGCCCAGGAGATCGACCTGACCATGGAGTCGGTGGCCTCGGGCTTGGCCCACGCCATGGACACCTCCGACTGGATCCCTCAAGGCTCCACCGCTGAGAGCATGGTCCACCTCGGCATGCCCCCCGAACTCGAGCAGATGTAAGGATTATCGCTATGGCACTGGTGAGCGACAAGGAGATCGAGGCCTTCTGGCGAGACGGCGTGGTGGTGATTCGGGGGGTGCTCTCCGATGAGACCCTGGCCTCCATGGCCCAGCCGGTAGACCGGGCTCTGAGGTCCGAGGAAATGAACAACATGACCGAGATGGGCGCCATGGTGGTACCGTTCAGCGGCGGAACCGTGCTCAACGACCCCGCGGCGGCCAAAACAGGCGCCCCCCGCGGCCAGTTCCATGGCGGAACCGATCACTGGTGGACCGATCCCGATTTCGAGCACTTCGCCACCCAGTCGCCCCTGCCACAGGTGGCCGCTGAACTAATGCAGAGCCAGGAGCTGTGGTTCTACGAAGACAGCGTGCTGGTGAAAGAGCCGCACACTGAGGAGCCCACCTCCATCCACCAGGACATGGCCTATTTCCAGCTGGAGGGCGACAAGGTATGTACCACTTGGTGCCCGCTCGATCCCACCTCCAAGGCCACCGGGGCCACCGTCTATGTGAAGGGCTCGCACCGCTGGGAGCGGAACTTCCGGCCCAACTGGTTTGTGAGCCAGCTGTCGATGCCCGACACCGACGGCGAGGAGGTCCCCGACTACGACCGGGACGACTCCGAGCACCTGCTCTGCTTCGACATGGCGCCCGGCGATGTGGCCGTCCACCACGCGATGACCCTCCACGGCGCCCACGCCAACGTCACCGATCAGTGGCGCCGAGCCATCTCAGTTCGCTACTGCGGCGACGGCACCGTCTACCGATTCAAGCGGGGCACCCCCCTAAAGCCCCACCACTCTGAAGTATCCGAAGGCGACCCCGTAAACCACCCCCGCTGCCCCCAAGTCTGGCCCCGCTGAGGACATACGCTGCGTTGTCACAACCCCTGGTTACTCTTCAAGGTTGATGAACGAGGGCACCCATGACCTGGCGCCGAATGCTACTGAGTACGCAGAATTCGATGTCAGCACATGGCCCCGGTCGGGAAGAGAGGAGCTAGGGACATAGCCCAAGCGCTGGCTTGCCAATCCCAACACCCGAGAACGTTGGCTAATGAAGTACGCCACATTCAACGAGCCGCAAGGCAACCCTGGGTATCGAAAAGGCGACGACTGGGCGGAGCGCATCGCCTACGGGGTTGCCCAGGTCCTGGGAATCCCGGCAGCGCAGGTAGAACTCGCCTATGAGCACACCAGCGGCCAGTTGCGGTTCGGGACAGTCTGTCGAACCGTGCTTCGAGAAAGAGAAAGGGAGAGCCTCATCAACGGTGACGAAATGATGTGGCATGTGGGCATCAGCGTTTCTCAGCACCGTCGGGAGCTATACACGGTGGAAGCAGTTGCCAGGGCGCTTGAGGACGTCGACCCTCCAGCAAGTGCAGATGCAGGGCTATCAGCCTGGGACGTCTTTGTCGGGTACTTGGTCCTTGACGCGCTGATCGGCAACACCGACCGGCATGAGGAAAATTGGAGTGCAATCAAACTGGCACTTTCTGAGGGCCGACGCTGCCTAGCGCCAACTTTTGACCACGCCTCAAGCTTGGGTTTCCAGCTCAGTGACCAGCAGAAACAAGAACGACTCACCTCGCGCGACGGCAACTTCACCCCTGAGGGATGGGCTGACCGGGCCAAGACTCGGTTTGCTGGCAAGCCCCACCCCATAGACGTGGTGAACCAAGCCCGGGAACATGACGGGCAACCCGCTTTCGAGCACTGGCTCGGACGCATCCAGCAAGTGGACGAGCTAGTCGCACCGATTTGGGCCGTACCTGAGCATCGCATGTCGGCAGTGTCAAAAAAGTTTGCTGAGCGGATGCTGCGACGAAATTGGTCCCGGCTGGCCACGTGAGCCCGGACTACGATTGCCTCGTTCGAACTGTCACACCCTTCGATAGGGTGAGAATTGATGACTGAGCAACATCTCTTCGTTACTTGGCGCCACCCCGATGGTTTGATCCATCCCGTTGGCTTGCTCACTCAGCGCGTCTCAGCAGAGGCCCAAGAATACGAATTCGTGTATCTGAAAAAGGCAGAAACACTTGACGGCTTCCCGCTGCTTCCGGGTCTTCCCGATCTGCACCGGCTCTATGCGGACGATGAGCTCTTTCCAGTGTTTCGCAAACGACAAATGCCCCGACAGCGGCCGGACTACGCAGAGTACGTCGAGACCCTAGGCCTTGATTTGGACACTGACCCCTTCGAGGTCATGGCCCGCAACGAGGGGCGAAAAGTGACCGATCGGATCGAAGTGTTCGCACCTCCGCATCACACGGACGACGACAACCTCACCGCCCTATTTTTTGCTCGCGGGGTACGACATCGGGAAAGAGCTTCGGATGCGGTTGCTGGGCTACAGCGAGGGGATCGTCTAAACCTCATCGATGATCCTGCCAATCCTGTGAACCCTCGGGCAATCCTCATCAATACCCGGAACAATGAGCCAGTGGGCTGGATCCCGAACTATCTGCTGGAAACCGTCCAAGATCTCCGCGAGCTGATTGGGGGAGACAACATCTCGGTCACCGCCGAACACGTAAACCCTCCTCAAGTCGAGCCCTACATGCGCCTAATCTGCCGGCTGACCGCACCCTGGCCGGAAAACTACGAGCCACTGTCAGGCCCCGAGTTCCAGCCCATCGTTTCTTAGACCAACGAAAGAGCCCCTACCCCAATTCGGGGCCGAGGATGGAAACGAAGGAGACCATTTCGCCGGGGTAGCCGCCGAGGTTGTGGACTAGGCCGAGGTTGCGGGCCGACAGGTCGATCTGGCGGTCGTCGCCGGCTTTGTTTCGGAGTTGGAGCCAGCATTCGTAGTGCATGCGCAGGCCGGAGGCCCCGACGGGATGGCCGAATGCCTTGAGGCCTCCATCGGTGTTGACGGGCATGTCACCGGTGCGCTCGAAGGTTCCGGCCAGCACCTCTTTCCAGGCGGTGCCCCGCTCGCAGAAGCCCAGGTCTTCCATGAGGACCATCTCAGTGGGGGTGAAGCAGTCGTGGACCTCGGCCATGGCCAGTGCGGAGCGAGGGTCGTCGATTCCGGCTTGACGGTAGGCGTCGGCTCCGGCCATCTCGCACTCCGGGAATGTGGTGTAGTCGTAGTCGGGGTCGATGAGCCCGCCGCCGGTGCCCGACACGAACGAAAGCGCCTTGATGTACAGCGGATCATCGCAGTACTTGTGGGCATCTTCTGCCCGCACCACGATGGCTGCCGCTGAGCCGTCGGCCACGCCGGAGCAGTCGAACACCGACAGCCGTCCCGCCACCGCTGCCATCTCGCAGATCTTCTCGGCCGGCATCTCCCGGCGGAATTGGGCCAGGGGGTTGAGCGCCCCGTTGCGGTGGTTCTTTTCGGCGATCTTGGCCACCACCATGCGAAGCTCGTCTTCGTCCACCCCGTAGAGGGCGGCATAGGCGGGCAAAACCAGGCTGAACATTGCCGCCGCGGTCAGACTCCGCTTGGTGCCGTCGTGGGGGGCCGGTGCGGCATTCAACCCCTGGTAACCGGAGTCCTTGACCTTCTCCACCCCGATGGCCATGGCCATGTCGTAGGCCCCGCTGGCCACGGCGTACGACGCCTGCCGCAGCGCTTCCGAGCCGGTGGCGCAGAAGTTCTCCACCCGGGTGACCGGCTTGCCCTCCAACTTCAGCGGCTGGCTCAGCGTCAGGCCGCTCATGCCGCTGGAGGCCGTCCCCACCCAGAAGGCATCAACGTCGTCTTTGGCCACTCCCGCGGCGTCGAACGCGGCAGAGGCAGCGTCGATCAGCAGGTCGTCGGTTCCCTTATCCCAGTGCTCCCGGAACGGAGTGCATCCCATTCCGATGATCGCCACCTGGTCCTTGATGCCATGACTGGCCATTTGCGCCTCCTATCCCCCCGATGAAGACCGCGCCGGGCGGGCCTTCCAGAAATAGTTGATGATGCCCTCGGCTTCGTACAGCCTCCGGAAAGTCATCTCCACCCGCTGGCCTATGCGGACCGCATCGGGGTCCACGTCGGTCAGCTCCACCGGGAGGCGGCCGCCCCCGTCGAAGTCCACCACCGCGAACACCACCGGCGGGCTCACCGAGTACACCAGCCTGTCGATGGTGAAGGTCACCACGGTGGCCCCCACATCGGCCATGGGGGCGGGATCCATGGCATCGAGCTCGTCCTCGGGTCGAATCGACACCCGGGTGGGCGGCAAATGCAGCGTACCGCTCTCGGCACCACGACTGCCCACAAACCCGTACTTCCAGTCTTGCGACCGGGCCGAAGCCGAAGACGAAGGCCGGGTTGGCTCGGGCCGGTTGGGGGGCTGGACTTGGATCATCTCCCGCCACTGCAAGAACGTGGCATAGCTCACCTCGGCCCCGCCAGAGATCTGGTCGGCCACCGGCAAGCCCGGTGTGAATTCCGCCAGCGCATCAGTTGTGCGCAGGACCAGAACCTCCACCCCATCGGCCAGCATCACCGCCGCGATGGTCTGGCCGGGCTCGGCCTGCTCCAGCTCGTTGGCCAGCACCAAACCGGGGTGTGCGGTGCCGGTATTGCCCACCGCCGCAGAAAGATCGTCGGCCACTCGAGCCGCACCGAGCTGGCCCGCCACCCGCTTGACGGCTCGGCCGTGGGACCCGGTGACCACAGCCACATTCACATCGGCCGCCTCAATTCCAGACGCGCCCAACGCCTCCTTCCACGCTTGGGCCGCCAGGGGGCCGTAGCGGGTCTCGCCGAAGCGCTCCTCCCATTGGCCGGTGCTGGGCGAACCCGGCTGGCGCCAGCGGTCCACAAACTCCTCGGTGGCCGACGCCGACCCCAGCAACTCGGCCACCACCGGTCCATCGTCCTCGGTGCCAATCAAGAATGCGGCCGCGCCGTCGCCACCAGCGGCCTCGTCGGCGCCGGTGGGCAGTCCGCCCCTGATGTCGGCGGTAACCACCAATGTCGGCCCCTTGGCATCAAGGGCAGTTCGCAGCGCCCCGATGCCGGAACGCACCGCGCCTCCGAAGTCCAGCGCGCCCACCGAGCTATCCAACCGCAGCGCAGCATGGATGGCGGTGGCGTTGGTCTTCTCCAGATAGGCGGGGTCGGCGGTGGCGAACCACAGCGCCCGGGGCTCAGCATCAACCGGGCGCAGGGCCAGCCGGGCCGCTTCCACCCCCATCGTGGTGGTGTCCTCGTCGTATGAAGCCACCGATCGGGTGCCCCGGCCGCCCCCTTTGCCCATCACCGCGGCGATGGCCGACCGGTCCAGCCGCCGGTACGGCACGTAGCCCCCGAAGCTGATGATGCCTCGCATGATTCCGAAGTGTACGCCTGACACCGCAATTCACTGGGGTCGTAGTGTGTCCCCCATGAGCTTTGAGCCCAGCGCCGAGGTGCGGCGCATCCGAGATGCCATCGACCATCCCATCATCGACTCCGACGGCCACATCATCGAGTTCCTGCCCGAAGTTCACGACATCATGGCCAGCGTCGGCGGACCTGAACTGGTGGACAAATTCAAGGTGGTCGAATACGGGGCCCGGAAGTCCATCGACCTTTCGCTGGAGCAGCGCCGGGCCGCCGGGATGATGCGCTCGGCGTGGTGGGGGCTCCCGACCCGCAACACCCTCGATCGGGCCACTGCCCTGCTGCCCCGGCTGCTGTACGAGCGCCTGGATGAGATTGGAATCGACCTGGCCGTGCTCTACCCCACCTACGGGCTGACCTGCATGGGCCTGGAGGACGAGGATCTGCGTCTCGGCGCGGCACGGGCGTTCAACCTCTATTTCCACCAGGCCTACG
>JAJEEH010000189.1 GCA_022821105.1 Acidimicrobiia bacterium | reverse complement strand
TTCGGTGGTGGTGGCCTGGAAGATGGTGGAGAAACCCAGTGCAGGGCTTGCCCTGGCCGCGCTGGCCGTGGGCGGTCTGTTCTTCTGGTTGCTGGGACTCCAGTCGGGGCCGGTGGACGACCAGACCGAGATCGCGCTGTTCGGAGCGGGCATCGTGGCGGTGTGCGCCATGCTGCTGCCCGGCATCTCCGGGGCGTTCATCCTGCTGATGCTGGGGGTGTACCCGGCAGCCATCGCCGCGGTGGACGACCGAGTCTGGGCTGATCTGGCCGCGCTGGCCGCCGGGGCAGTGCTCGGCCTGGCTCTGTTCTCCAACCTCATCGGCCGAGTGCTCCACCGCTGGCACGACCCCACCCTGGCCGTGATGGTCGGGCTGCTGCTGGGCTCGCTTCGGGTACTTTGGCCGTGGCCCGCCGGCGTTGGAGTGATCAGCCGCCACGCCGAGGAAACCATCGACGGCACCGGCCTAGCCTGGGCCCCCGCCGCCGACCTCTGGCTCCCCGCCCTTCTCGCGGTGGCCGCCGCCTCTCTCGTCCTCGTTCTTTCCGCTATGGCCGCGAGGCAAGGTGGTTCTTCTCGGTCCACGCGGGGCCTTCGGGAGTAGAGACCAGATTTCTCTCCAAGCGCGTGCGCTGGACGGTGTCGGGGTGGTCTACGGGGAGGGGGGCGGAGGCGATCACGGGGGCGTCGGTGGGGCCGTTGGTCCACTCTTGGTCCCACCAGGCTGGTTGGCCTTGCCAGTGGAAACGACGGCCGCGGCCGTCGAGCTCAATCGCCTCGTCTCCCACCAGCACTTGGCCGTGGACAATGTCCAATGTGTCGGGCGACGACTCCCACTCCAGCTCCAGGCCGTAGGGCACCCGGTCGCCCCAGCCTTTGTCGAACACTTCTTCGGGATCGTCTAACGCCACAGCGAACGCCTCCAGGTCTACGGTGAAGTGCTCGTCGGGGATCTGTTCGATGAACTCGGTCCACAGGCCGGGGGCGCGCAACTCCAGGGTGGATGGGCGGGGCAGCGGGGCATCAGTCTCCACCAGTACAACAGGACGGCGATCAGGACCGACTAGCGCCGACCAGAACCAGCTCCGTCCCAAGTTGGGCCATAGTGTGAGCTGCGCGTAACCGCCCAGCGAGCCGTCGGGCGCGGCGAAATCGCCGTACCACGACTCGGCCCACAGTCGGTGCGTCGGTGCTGTCGTCATAGTCCCTCGCCGGTACGGTAGGGCCTGGTGCCGGGGTACTTGAGCGAGGAGTGGATCCACGAGGCCGACGCCGCCCTGCGGGCGTCGGGGCTGTGCGCGCCAGACGGTGATCGATTCGCGGTCCAACAGCAAGTGGGTGAGGTGATATTCCACATGGTGTTCGACGGCGAGGGCGCTCGCGTCATCTCTGGGCCAGCCCCCGATCCTGAGGTGGTTTTCGTCCAAGCCCGCGAGACAGCGGTGGCCATCGCCACCGGAGAGCTGTCGGCTGAGGAAGCAGTGTTGAATGGGGAAGTCACGTTTGAAGGCAACCCCATGGCCCTGTTGTCCCACCGCCGACTGCTGGCCAAAGCCGAAGACGTCTTCGCCGAGGTGCGGGACCGCACAATCTGGAACCTCTGACGAGAGACCTGTCTATTCCTGACCGGGCTCCGGCAAATGGCCACCAGACGGCCTGGTCAATAGTCGAGGCCTTTTTTGGCCAGAATCTGGCGGTCGAAGGCGTGTTTGACCTTGACCATCTCGGTCACGGTGTCGGCCACGTCGATCACCTCATTGGCCATGTCCCGGCCAGTGAGAATGACGCTGACCTGCTCCGGTCGAGACTCCAGTGCCGCGGCCACATCGGCGGCATCGATCCAGTCCCACGTCATGGCGTAGCTGATCTCATCTAACACCACCAGGCGGTACTCGCCTCCGGCGATGAGCTGGGCCGAGAACTCCCAGGCAGCCACCGCCATGGCTCGAGACTCGTCGAGATCGTCGGAGTCCCAGGTGAACCCGTCGCCCGCCGAGAACCACTGCACCCCGAGCTCTCGGCACACCTTCTCCTCGCCGGTGTTCCAGTCGCCGCTCTTGAGGAACTGAACCACTGCCACCGGCCAGCTCTGGGAAATCGCCCGCAAGATGGTGCCGAACGCCGCGGTGGACTTGCCTTTGCCGTCTCCGGTGTTCACCAGCACCAACGACGAAGCCCGTCGCATCTCAGAGAGGTCGTAGGGCTGCTCTTCTTGGGGGGTTGCGTCGCTGCTCATGAAGGATCCTTCCCTTGACGGCGGGGGGCGGGCAATACCACCAGCTCGCCGTCGATTGATTGAACAGTAAGCGGCGTGCCGTACACCGCGGACAACAGATCGGCATTCAGGACTTCGGCTGGCGTGCCCTGGGCCACGATTCGGCCGTGTTCGATAAGGATGAGCCGGTCGGCGAACCGGCCCGCGGCGCTCAGGTCGTGCATGGCCGCCAACACGCTCAGCCCCTCGGTGCGGCGCAGATCATCCACCAACTCCAGCACCGACACCTGATGGCCCACATCGAGGGCGCTGGTGGGCTCGTCCAGCAGGAGCACCGGACATTGCTGGGCCAGTGCGCGGGCCACCACCACCTGCTGGGCCTCTCCGCCCGACAAAGTGGACACAAAGCGGTCGGCAAACGCCGAGAGCTCCAAGCGGCGCAACACCGACGACACAATCTGCCGATCAGCCAGCGATTCGCGGGCCAGCCACCCGAGGTGCGCGGTCCGTCCCAACAGCACATACTCGGCCACGGTCATGCCCTTGGGCAGCACTGGGAACTGCGGCACCAAAGCGACATCGGCTGCTCCCGGCGCACTCCCGTCGCCCAACGCCACCGTGCCGAGGAAATCGGTCAGGCCGATGATCGATCGCAGCAGGGTGGACTTGCCGGCCCCGTTCGGGCCGATGATGCCAAGCCACTCCCCCGAGGCCAACTCCAGATCGACCCCGCAGACCACCTCGTGATAGCGGAACGAAACCCGCACATCCCGACAACGCAGGGCTGGGGTCATCGGGCGGGCCTCCAACAGGCTGGCGGAGCTCATGACGTGCTCCACCGGTCTCGCCACAGCACCAGGGCGAAGAACGGCGCCCCGACGAAGGCGGTCAATATCCCCACCGGCAACTCCTCTGGGGCCAGCAGAGTGCGGGCCCCGATGTCGACGAACGCCAGAAAGGCCGCCCCCACTAATGCCGACAGAGGCACAATCACCCGGTAGCTGTGGCTGATCAATAGACGGACGATGTGGGGAACCACCAAGCCGACAAAGGCGATCAACCCGCTTACCGACACCGCGGCTGCGGTCAGCAGCGAGGCGGCCACGATCACCGTCAGGCGCGAGCGAACCGGGTCGAGGCCCAGGGAGCGGGCCTCGTCGTCGCCCACCCGCAAGACGTCGAGGTGGCGGCGGTGGACGAATAGCACCGCACCGCACACCGCGACGTAGGGCAACAGCAGCCAAATCTCCTTCCACCCGGTGGTGTTGAGCTGCCCGAACAGCCACGAGAGCACCTCGCGGGCCCGATTCTCGTCGAGTTGTTGGATGGCGTAGGTCTGCGCCGCGGAGAAGAGGGCGGCCATGGCCACCCCGCCCAGCAGCAGCGTGGCCGGCGACGCCCCTCCACCCCGAGCGATGCCCATCGATGCCAGCACCGCCACCAGCGCTCCGAGGAAGGCTGCGGCCGGCACGGTGTCGAACGGCCCCCAGCCCAGATCGAGTCCGAATCCCAGGGCTAGCACCGCGCCGAAGCCGGCCCCAGCCGATACGCCGAGCAGGTAGGGATCGGCCAGCGGGTTGCGGAATACCCCCTGATAGGAGGCACCGGCCACGGCTAGCGACCCCCCCACCAACATCCCGAGCACCAGTCGGGGGAGCCTGATCTCGAACAAAATGCTCTCTTGGGTGGCCGACAGCGA
>JAJEEH010000246.1 GCA_022821105.1 Acidimicrobiia bacterium | reverse complement strand
GCTCGACCGGTCGAAGTCGGCCCGTGATCAAGCCGCTGGTGGCGGTGGCGCCCAAGCAGCCGCCGCGGTGGCCACTGCGCCCATGCCTGCCGGACCGGCCCAGCCCGAGCCCACCGGTCCCGGCGGTGCCACCCAGCGACTGCTCACCGTGGTCAAGTCGGGCTCCATCCAAGACGTCAAGGCCACCCCCACCGACAAGGTCCACGTCTGGCCCCACCTGCTGGTGGTGGAGTTCGTGGCCGCGCTGATCTTCACCGCTTTCACCCTGATCTTCTCCATCTTCGTGAACGCCCCGCTGCTAGAGCTGGCCAACTTCAACGAGACGCCCAACCCGTCCAAGGCCCCGTGGTACTTCCTCGGCCTCCAGGAGCTGCTCACCATGTTCCACCCGATGGTGGCCGGAGTGACCATCCCCGGAATCGCGCTGTTCCTGTTGATCTTGGCCCCCTACGTCGACCGCAACCCCAACAAGAAGCCCGAAGACCGCAAGTTCGCCATCTCGCTCATGACCATCCACCTGATGTTCTGGGCGATCCTGGTGCTGATCGGCTCGTTCTTCCGAGGCCCCGGATTCAACTTCGTCTTCCCGTGGGAAGTCGGCCTCTTCTTCGATCTGTAGGGACTGATTATGGGCGTCGCACTTTCCATCGCCATACCCATCATCGTGGTGGCCGCAGTGATCGTGTTGATCGGCGCGGCCCGACGGCGGGAGACCATGGCAGCCGAAGGTCGTTTGACGCGGGAGACCCGCCGGCGAGACCGAGGTCGGGTGGACATCGAAGACGCGGCCGGAGCAGCCGACGCCCCCACCGGCCGAGAGGTGGAGCGGGCCGCGGTGCTGGCCCGCCAGACGGCCGGCACCGAGTTGGTGGAAGCGGCCGATGCGTCGATGGAGGAGTGGACCCCACCTGATCCCGACGCCGTGGGAGTGAGCCGCCGCCAGTTCTTGAACCGCAGCACGGTGGCCATGATGGGCTTCAGCCTCACCGGCTTTGGCGCGGCCTGCGTGGCGTTTTTGTGGCCGCCGTTTGTCACCGGATTCGGCGCCGACGTGAACGCCGGCCTGGTGGACGACGTGAAGTCGAAGATCAGGGACGAAAACGGCTTCTTGTACCTTCCCGAAGGCCGCGCCTGGGTCACCGAATATCCGGCGGCGGCTCTGCCCAAGGCCCAGGCCACCTACAGCGCCCCGGAGTTGGTCGGAATGGAGACGGGCCTGGTAGCCCTGTTCCAAAAGTGCCCCCATCTGGGATGTCGGGTGCCGAGTTGTCTGACCTCGCAGTGGTTCGAGTGTCCCTGCCACGGTTCCCGCTACAACCAGGTGGGGGAGAAGCGGGGAGGACCCGCCCCCCGGGGCATGGACCGGTTCGCCATGTCGATTAACGCCAAGGGCGAGTTCATCATCCGCACCGGCACCGTCATCCAAGGGCCGGCCATCGGGGTGAACACCACCGGCCAAGAGCCTGAGGGGCCGAGCTGTCTTGGGGGAGCATCGCACTGATGCACCTGTTTGCCGCCTCAACCCAGCGCAACCTGGGCATGGCCATCGCGGTGGTGGCCATCGTGGGCTTTGCCATCTACCTCATCTACAACGTGTTGTGGGCCGGCCGCGGGGAGAAGGGCTCAGAGGTGGAGCTGGCCCCCAACCGCAAGCCCTACCTGAGCGACGAGGAGCTGGAAACCTCCAAGCTCGACCTCGCCCTGGTCAGCGGCCTGGTCACCCTGGTGATTATCGGAGTGGCCCTACCCCTGTACTGGCTGGGCGAGCCCGGCCGCCAACAGGGCTACTTGGAGTTCTCCCGGGACCAGTTCACCAGCCGGGGTGCCGGGCAGTTCGAGGAACGATGTGCCAGCTGCCACGGCGGCGGCGGTTTGGGCGGCACCACCTCTACTTCAGTAACCGACGACGCGGGCAACTTCATCGCCGCTATCGAGTGGGAAGTTCCCGCCCTCACTACCGTTCTTTACCGCTTCTCCGAGGAAGAGGTGCGCCACATCATCGACTACGGCCGGCCCCCCACTCCCATGCAGGCTTGGGGCTCCCCTGGCGGCGGTCCGCTCACCACCCAGCAGGTGGATGAGCTCATCCAGTACATCCAGAGCATCCAGCTCGATCCGCACGAGGTAGAGCAAGAGGTGTTGGACGGCCTCGTTGTCCAGGTGCGCGGCGATGTCTTGGCCGCCAATTCTGACCTGGCCGATCGCCTCGACGCCGCCAGCGCCGCGGTGAGCGACGCGGGGGCCGACGAAGCCGCCGCAGAGGCCGCCGCCCGGAACCTTGCCGCGGTGGAGCAGGAGATCCGGGAGACCAGTGAGCAGTACATCCGCGCTCTACCCGAAGTTGACGGGGCATCGCCAGACCGAGGCGAGCTGTTGTTCAACAACGAGGAGTATGGCTGCGCCCGGTGCCACACCCCGCGGAACTCGTGGCGGTTCACCGGACCTGAGGTTACCCCCGGCGCAGGTCCGGTGGTATTGGCCAAAGGCTCCCCGGAAGAGGCCGCAGAGGTAGCCCGGCTGGGCAACTTGATACCGGCGAACATTCCCGGGGGCGGGGCGTTCGGCCCCAACCTCACCAATGGGGCCACCCTCCGGCAGTTCGACACCGCCGAGGGCCACGCTGGCTTCGTCACCATCGGCTCGCAAGAGGGCATCGGCTACGGCAACTTCGGCCAAGGCGACGGCGGCGGCAAGATGCCGGCCTTCGGGGTGTGCGTGGGCGACCGGGACTCCAGCGAGCGCAGCGCCATTCATGGCTTCTGCACCCTGGAAGACGGAAGCGTTAGACCGGGCATGCTGACCGCCGAGCAGATCGCCGACATCGTGGCCTACGAGCGGGGGCTGTGAGCATGGGCTCGGTTCTCGCCGCAGTGAACACCCTGGCCGCCATCTCGTTCGACAACGAGATTCGCGGCCTGCTGACGGTGCTGTTGGGCTCGGCCATCCTCATGGGATCGGTGTGGCTCATCATCTCCACCAACACCGGTTTCCGCCTGGGAAGCCTTATCGCCATCTCGGCCATCTTTGGGTGGACGGTGATGATGGCGTTCATCTGGTCGTTGTACGGCATCGGCCTCCAAGGGGCCCGGCCCACATGGGAGGTGCAGGCCATCCACATCGGCAACCCGTCGGTGACCGACAACGAGGCCAACCCGCCCCCTGAGATCCTCGACGATCTCCCCAACCCGATCACCTGTGCAACCTTGGGCGACCAAGACTGTCTGCCCAAGGCCATCCAGGTCGTGCGGGTAATGGGCAGCAGCGCCCAGAAGGCCGAGCTCGACTCCATAGACGCAGGGGCAATTCGCGCTGAGATCACCGCCTTCAACGACGCCTTGGCCGCCGACGACCCCCGCAAGCTCAGCGGCGAAGCGATCGAAGACGAGGTGCAGCGTCTGGCCAACGAGCAGCGCATCCGCAACGAAGGTCTGACGTTGAGCGAGTTGAAGGGCGTTGCCCCCGAGCTGACCGATGAAGTCGAGCGTCGAGGGTGGCTGGAGTTGGGCGACTGGAATCTGGAGACCACCCAGGCAGCCGGAGAGGCCATCACCGCGGCCAGCGACTATCTCGGCAATGCCAATCTGGGATTCGGCGCGACCGACGAGCAGAGCAACACCTTCGTGGTGCTCGACGCCTTCCAGCAGGGAGGCAAGCCGGAGCGGCTCAACAACGGGGTTTGGGAGCGGGTCAGTAACAAGGTCATCACCAGCGCCATGCCCCGCCACCCCGCCAACTACACCGTTGTGCAAGTGCAGCGGTCGACCTATGAAGCCCCGGTGGCCGGTCAGGCCCCACCCCCGGCCCAAGTCGATCCCAACGAGCCGGTCATCTCCGTGCTATTGGAGCGCAACCTGGGCCGGTTCCGGCTGCCCAGTATCCTGGTGACCATCGGCTCCGGACTGTTGTTCTTGGCGTCGCTGCTGATGCTCCATACCCGCGACCTGGAAGTCCGCCGTCGCCTGGAAGGCGAGGGTTCGGGGTAGACCGCAATGACCGGCCAATACCTGCCGATCTTCGCCCTCGGGGTCTTGGCCGTGCTGTTCGCCGCCTTGAGCTTCGGCGCCTCCCGTCTGCTGGCCCCCCGACGCCAGACCAAAGCCAAGATCGCCCCCTACGAGTGCGGCGTGGAGGAGAGCACCGACGCCCCCGAGCGATTCGGGGTCCGGTTCTTCCTCATCGCCATGATCTTCATCGTCTTCGACATCGAGATCATCTTCTTGTACCCCTGGGCGGTGTCCTACCGGGGACTGGGGTTATTCGGACTAGTGGCCATGGGGATATTTGCCCTGGCGGTGTTCGAGTCGTTCGTATACCTAATCGGCAACGGTGCCCTCGACTGGGGTCCGTCCCGGCCAATGTGGCGGCGCGACCCCCGGGTGTCGGCCCGCCGCACCAGCGACACCACCATCCGCCGAGTTGGGCTCGACGGACGAAGCGCCCCGGAGGAAGCAGCATGAGATTCCCGCGGTGCCGGCAACGACGGTGGGGCCACAAATGAAGCTGCCATTGCTGGGTGATCCCAAGGCGGTCATCGACCAGGGCCTCGAAGGGGTCGACCACAACTTCGTGACCGGCAAGCTCGAGGACCTGGTCAAGTGGTCTCGGGCCCGGAGCTGCTGGCCGGCCACATTCGGCCTGGCCTGCTGCGCGATCGAGATGATGGCCACCGGCGGGGCCCACTACGACTTGGCCCGCTACGGCATGGAGGTGTTCCGGGCCTCTCCCCGCCAAGCCGACCTGATGATCGTGGCCGGCCGGGTTTCCCAGAAGATGGCCCCCATCCTGCGCCGCATCTACGACCAGATGATGGAGCCCAAATGGGTGATCTCCATGGGGGTGTGCGCCTCCAGCGGCGGCATGTTCAACAACTACGCCATCGTGCAGGGGGTGGACCAGATCGTGCCGGTGGATGTGTACGCCCCCGGCTGCCCGCCCGGCCCGGAGACCCTCATGCACGCCATCTTGACCCTCCATGACAAGATCACCAGCGGGGAGATCACCCGCCGCCGGGACGACACCGGCGCCGGGGCCAACCTCACCGTCGACCAACGCGACGGCCAAACCTCAACGGGCGTGGTAATCCGTACATGACCGACTCAGTGCTGCATGTGTCCCGCGACCAGCTCACCGAGACGGTGGCCGGCTTGCGCGATGAAGGCTATGTGTCGGTCCTCGACGTGACCGCGGTTGACTACCTGGAGCACCCCGGCCGTACCGACCTGCCCGACGAGGTGGCCCCCGAGCGGTTCGAGCTGGTGGTCACCCTCATCTCCCACACCGTTCCGGGCCGCACCAGGTTGAGGGTTCAAGTGCCGGACGACGATCCCACCGTTCCCACCCTGTTCGACCTGTATCCCGGCACCGAGGCGCTGGAGCGGGAGGTGGCCGACATGTTCGGCATCGTCTTCGAGGGCCACCCCGACCCCAGCCGCATCCTCATGCCCCCCGACTGGGAAGGCCACCCGCTGCGGAAGGACTTCTCCGTGGGGCAAATCCCCGTCCAGTTCAAGGCCACCCGATGATTTCGGCGATGACCATGTCCACGATCGAAATCCCCGTTCAGTTCAAGGCCACCCGATGAGTTTGGCTGCCACCGACGAGGCTGTTCGCCGCCGCGACGACAGCGCGGTGCTTCGCATCGCCGAGGACGACGGCGAGCGCTTGGAGGCCGAAGCCGGCACCAGCGACACCAGCATGGTCATGAACATGGGGCCCCAGCACCCCAGTACCCACGGCGTGCTGCGGCTCATGCTGGAGATGGAGGGGGAGACCGTGATGCGGTCCAAGCCGGTCATCGGCTACCTCCACACCGGCATGGAGAAGACCGCCGAAACCCTCACCTACCTCCAGGGCCCCACCAACGTCACCCGCATGGACTACGCCTCCCCGCTGTTCAGCGAGCTGGCCTTCTCGATGGCCACCGAGGCGCTCTTGGGCCTGGAGGTTCCCCCTCGGGCCACATGGATCAGGATGCTGATGTGCGAGCTGAACCGCATCAGCTCGCACCTGCTGTTCCAGGCCACCAACGGCATGGACATCGGCGCGGTGTCGATGATGATCTACGGCTGGCGGGAGCGGGAGGAAGCCCTTCGCCTGCTGGAGACCATCACCGGCTTGCGGATGAACCACAACTTCATCCGGCCCGGCGGCGTGGCCGCCGACCTGCCCGACGGCTGGCGCGACGAGGTGCTCACCCTTATCGACGCCCTGCCCGCCCGGCTCAACGAGTTCGACACCCTGCTCACCGGCCAGCCCATCTACCGGGAACGGCTCCAGGGCGTCGGCGTCATCAACACCGCCGAGTGCCTGGCCCTGGGTGTCACCGGACCCATCCTGCGCTCCACGGGCTACGCCTGGGACCTGCGCCGGGACATGCCCTATCTGGCCTACGACCAGGTGGACTTCGACGTGGTGGTGGGCACCTACGGCGACTGCTTCGACCGCTACGCCATCCGGCTCAACGAGATCAGGGAGTCGATCCGCATCCTGGCCCAGATTCTGCACCAGATGCCCTCGGGCGACTACCGGGTGCAGGACAAGAAGGTCACCCCGCCGCCCCGAGCCCGCATCGACGAGTCGATGGAAGCCCTGATCCACCACTTCAAGATCTTCACCGAGGGGTTCAAGGTGCCCGCCGGCGAGGTGTACGCCGCGGTGGAGTCCCCCCGGGGCGAGCTGGGCTGCTACATGGTGTCGGACGGCTCGGCGGTGCCCTACCGCATGCACATCCGCGGCCCCAGCTTTGTGAACCTGCAAACCCTGCCCCATATGATGCAGGGCGGAATGGTGGCCGACGCCGTGGCCATCATCTCCTCAGTCGACCCCATCATGGGGGAGGTGGACCGCTAGCCATGGCCCGCCTCAACGCCAACAACCTCACGGTTGCCCAGGAGATCTTGAGCCGGTATCCGGTTCCCCGCTCCGCTCTCATCCCCCTGCTGCACTTGGCCCAAGAACAAGACGGATACGTCACCGAGGACGCCATGGCCCACATAGCCGATCTGGTGGGGGTCACCCCGGCCGAGGTGATGGGCACGTGCAGCTTCTACGAGATGCTCAAGCGGGAGCCGGTGGGCCAGTACATGGTCAACATCTGCAACGGCATCTCCTGTCATCTGCTGGGATCGTCCGATCTGATCCACCACGCCGAGGCCACCCTGGGGGTGAGGCCCGGCGGAACCACCGACGACGGCAAGATCACCCTGGAAGCGGTGGAGTGCATCGCGGCTTGCACCGAGGCCCCCTGCCTCCAGGTCAACTACCGCTACCGCAACCAAGTCACCGCCGACGACTTCGACCAGCTGGTTGACGACCTGCGGGCCGGAACCGCCGGAGTGGCGCCCCACGGCCAGTTGGCCAAGGTGCGCCAGCACATCGGCGAGGACCGCCGGGCCGGAGTGTCGCCCCCCGACGGCCAGGGCGAGCCTGCCTGGATGGCCCGCAACCCCTCCGACAACGGGGACGGCCCATGACCGCGCCCGCTCCCCAAGACCTGCGCATCATCACCTCCCGCTTCGGCATCGAAGACGGCCACACCCTGGCTGGCTATGAACGCACCGGGGGCTATGCCGGGCTGAGGCGGGCGCTGGAGATGGCCCCCGCCGCCGTCCACGGCGAGGTTCGCACCGCCAGCCTTTTGGGCCGGGGCGGCGCCGGGTTCCCCGCCGGGGTCAAGTGGGGGTTCTGCCCGCCCGGCGTGTGGCCCCGCTATTTGGTGGTCAACGGCGACGAGTCCGAGCCCGGCACCTACAAAGACCGACTCCTCATGGAGCGCGACCCCCATCAGCTCATCGAGGGCTGTTTGATCGCCTGCTACGCCCTCGGGCTCTCCCAGTGCTTCTTGTATGTGCGCGGCGAGATGGCCCACGCCCAAGAGCGGTTGGCCGCCGCCCTCAACGAGGCCTACGAGGCGGGCTACGTGGGCGCCAACGTGTTGGGCGCCGAGGACTTCTCGGTGGACATAACCCTGCACTGGGGGGCCGGGGCCTACATCGTGGGGGAGGAGACCGCCCTTATCGAGAGCCTGGAGGGCGACCGGGGTATGCCCCGGCTCAAGCCACCTTATTTCCCGGCGTCCATCGGCCTCTACGGCAAACCCACCATCGTCAACAACGTGGAAACCCTGGCCAACCTGCCGTGGATCGTGTCCAACGGCGGGGAGGCGTTTGCCGGTATGGGCGCCGACAGCTCCACCGGCACCCGGGTGTTCGCGGTGTCGGGCCATGTGGCCAACCCGGGGGTGTTCGAGGTTCCCTTCGGCACCACCACCTTCCGCGACATCATCTTCGATCCCCTCTACGCCGGCGGCATGCGCCCCCGCCGCACCCTCAAGACGTTCATCCCCGGCGGCGCGTCAGCGCCCTGGTTCTTTGAGGAGCACCTCGACCTCCCCCTGGAGAAGACCACCGTCGATCAGGCCGGGTCGATGCTGGGCTCGGGGGCCATCGTGGTCATGGACGACACCACCGACGTGGTGAAGGCCTGCCACAACGTGGTGCGGTTCTTCGCCCGGGAGTCTTGCGGCAAGTGCACGCCGTGCCGGGAGGGCACATCCTGGCTGGAGAAAATCCTCAGCCGCATCCTGGCCGGCCAAGGCCGTCCCCAGGACCTGGACCTTCTCATGGATGTGTGCGACAACATCAGCCCCGGCATCGCCTGGCCACCCCGCCAGACCACCATCTGCCCGCTGGGACCTTCGGCCGTATCGCCCATCGCCTCGGCTTTGGAGCGGTTCCGCGGCGAGTTCGAGGCCTATCTGCCCGCCACCGCGGTGACCGTTGCGGGGGTGGCGTCGTGAGCGAGAACGAGACCGTGGTCAACATCACCGTCAACGGTAAGCCGGTGCAGGCTGAGCCTGGTGAGTGGGTCATTGCCGCCGCCGAGCGGGCCGGGGTGTACATCCCCCACTTCTGCTACCACCCCCGCATGAATTCGGTGGGCATGTGCCGCATGTGCATCGTGGACATCGACACCGGGCGAGGCCCCGCCCTGCAACCCTCCTGCATGGTGGCGGTGAGCGAGGGCATGGTGGTGGACACCACCTCCGAGCAAACCCGCAAAGCCCAAGACGGGGTGTTGGAGTTCTTGCTGCTGAACCACCCGCTGGACTGCCCGGTGTGCGACAAGGGCGGCGAGTGCCCCCTCCAAGACCAGACCATGGCCTACGGCCCCGGCGAGAGCCGGTTCGTGGAGGAGAAGCGCCACTTCGAAAAGCCCATCCCGGTGAACGACTTGGTGTACCTCGACCGGGAGCGCTGCATCCTGTGCGACCGCTGCACCCGTTTCGCCGACGAGGTGGCCGGCGACCCGCTTATCACCTTCCAAGACCGGGGCGACCAGACCCAGGTGAACACCTTCCCCGATCTGCCTTTCTCCTCCTACTTCAGCGGCAACACCGTGCAGATCTGCCCGGTGGGCGCGCTCACCGCGGTGCCCTATCGGTTCAAGGCCCGCCCTTGGGACCTCACCGAGGTGGAGTCCACCTACCCCAACCCGATGGGCGACCGGGTGGTGGTGCAGGCCTCGCGTGATCAGGTGCTGCGCTATCAGGGGGTAGACAGCGACGCGGTCAACTGGGGGTGGCTCACCGACAAGGACCGATTCTCGTTCGAGGCCACCGCCAGCGAGCTGCGGCTTCAGACCCCGCTTATTCGAGGCACGCCTTTGGGCCGGCCCGACCCCGGCGGCAGCGAGCTGGTGGAAACCACCTGGCGCCAAGCCCTCACCCAAGCCGCCGATGCCATCAAGGCGGCGGTGGCCGATAAGGGCCCCCAATCGGTGGCGGTGCTGGGCGGCGCCCGGCTCACCAATGAAGACCAGTACACATGGGCCCGGCTGGCCAAGGCAGTGATCGGCACCGACAACGTCGACGCCCAGCTCGACGACGGCCTTCCCGCCGATGCGGTGCTCGGCCTGCCCCGGGCCACCATCAACCGGGCCTGCACCCCCGGCGGCACCGTGATACTGCTGGCCCCCGATCCCAAAGAGGAGCAGGGCACGCTGTACCTGCGCCTGCGCCACGC
>JAJEEH010000270.1 GCA_022821105.1 Acidimicrobiia bacterium | reverse complement strand
GGTAGGGGGATTTATCGGACTTGCTCGAAGGGAATTAACGCCACACCGGCGGCAGGTCCATAGGGCAGCGGAGGCTGTCGGGCTTATAGGTTGCGGTGGGCTCGGTCCATTACGGCGCTCCCATTTGCTGCCAGCGTGTCGCTTTCGACGACGCCATAGCCCGCTTCTTGGGCGATGGCCCGATGGCGATCGTGGGCCGCGTGATAGGGGAGGCCACCTGTCTCGTCCCAGTCGCGTCGCATGGTGGCGATCATCGCCGGATCTTGTTCGGCAATGGCCCCGGCCAGGTCAAAGGCGAAAGGCAACAACTCGTCGTGGGGGACAACGTGGTTGGCCATCCCGATTCGAAGAGCGGCTTCAGCGTCGATGAAATTACCGGTCATTGACATCTCCCGTGCCTTGGACATGCCAACCCGACGGGGAAGGTCTACGAGCACCGGACCGGGGTAGACCCCAACCCGGACGTGGGTGTCGGCGAATCGAGCCCGTTCGGACGCCACGATGAAATCGCAGGCCAGCGCGATTTCAAGGCCGCCGGTCACCGCAGGCCCGTTCACGGCGGCAATAGTCGGAGTGTCGCAGCTGGCCACTGCCCCGAGAAAGTCGGGCATGTCTCCGAGCAACTCCACTCCGAGGTTGCGAAGGTCCAATCCTGCGCAAAAGGCCGGGTCGGCCCCCGTGATCACGACGCATCGGGTATCTCGAGAATCCTCAATGGCGGATACCAATTCGGTGGCAAGCTCAGAGTTTATGGCGTTCCTGACCAAGGGCCGGTTGAGGGTGATGGCGGTGATATCCCCATCGTGGCGTTCCAATGTGACAGTGCTTGCCATGCTGGTTCCTTTCGTGGTGCTACCTGCGAAGCTGTGTCCGACTAACCCAGCCAGCCGATGATGGCCTCGGCCAGGTCGGGGCCCTGGTCTTCTTGGATGAAGTGGCTGGCCGGGCGGAACTCGGCATGGGGCTGACCCGCCGCGCCGGGGATCCGCTCGGTGAAGGCCGCTTGGCCCCCGCCCAATACCGGGTCGTCGGGGGCCCAAAGGGTGAGCACCGGCTTGGTCCAGCGCTCTAGCACCTCCCAAGCCGCTTTGTTGGCGGGAACCGCAGGATCGTCGGGGGAGATCGGCACCAACATGGGGAAGTGGCGGGCCCCGGCCATGTAGAGCTCTTCGGGGAACGGTGCCCGGTAGGCCTTTTGGACGGCGTCGTTCAGCTCGGTGGCGGTGGCGTTGTCCACCAGCCGGCCGCAGTCGAGGAACTCGACGTCCTGGCTGAACTGGAGCCAGAACTCGAATCCCGCCCCCGGCGACTGCCCCTCGGGCAAACCGGTGTTGGCCAAGATCAACCGATCGATCAGATCCGGATTCTCAGCGGCCACCCGCAGCCCAATGAGACCGCCCCAGTCCTGGCCAAACAAATGCAGCGGTCCCACGCCCCGCTGCGCGGCGGTGGCGGCCAAGAACTCCCGCATCCACACCACGTGGCCCTTGTAGGTATAGGCCGATCGCTCCACCGGCTTGTCCGATCGCCCAAACCCAATCAGGTCAGGCACCACCACCTGGTACCCACCCGCCACCAGCGGCGGAATCATCTTGCGGTACAGATACCCCCAAGTCGGCTCCCCATGCAGTAGCAACACCGTGCCCGTGCCCTCATCCGCCCCTTCCGGCCCGGCCACGACATAAGCCATCCGCAGCCCATCAATGTCCACATAACGCGGCTCGTAGGGATAATCGTCTATCCCCGAGAACCGCTCCTCCGGCGTCCGCACAAACGCAACGCCACCTGCAGTAGTCAGGATCTCAACATCAGCCATCACCCCAAGCTACCTCTAATGCTGCAATACCGGCGTCCGTCCACCTCTGCGGACGAGCTTGCATCGGTATACTCTGCGGTATGCCTGATTCGACTACCATCAAGGTTTCGGTTCGGAACCGGGATGCGCTCCGCCAGCTGGCAGAGCGCGAGGGGCTCACGTTCAATGCGCAGCTTGAGAAGATGATCCGGCGGGAGCGCCGTCGCATCATCGGAGCCCAGTTGGCAAGCGCCCCCCTTGATGTTGGCGATGAGGCCGTGCTCGATGCATCTGCGAGTGATGTAGCTGATGCGAGCCGGTGACGTCGTCCGCTGCGATTTCGGGACACCCGCGATGGGCGAGGCGGGGTACGTCCGACCCGCGATCGTGGTCACCTCAGATGAAGTGCTCGAGTTCCGCCAGCACGCGATCGCGGTCGTGCCCTGCACGACCACTAAGCGAGGTTGGCTGAGCGAGGTCGACATCACCGGGTTCGGTGTTGCCCAGGCCCACCTCCCGACCACCATCAGCGTTGACCGCATCGTCGAAACAACCGAAACGAACATCGGATCCGTCGCCCTGCACCAGATTCGAGAACTTATCTCCGACCTGCTCGGCATCTAACCCAGCCGCCCCGCACCTACTCCGTGAGATTCCCTCTTTTGCCGGTCACCTCGACCAGGAGGTAGCTATGTCACTGATGGAAAAGGAGAGGCTGCCGAAAACCCCGCGCCAGCCCCCGCTGGCGGGTTGATACGTTTATTTCGCGCCGTCAAGAGCGCCAGCACGCCCCTGTAGCTCAGTCCGGACAGAGCAGATGACTTCTAATCATCAGGTCGCAGGTTCGAATCCTGCCGGGGGCGCTTAGCAATTCTTGGCTGGCATTGGCCGCGGATAGCTTTGCGCCGGTGCTTTTTCCCACCTTTACCTTTGCGGCGTTCTTTGCCGTGGTTCTTCCGGTGGCGTGGGCACTGCGACGTTGGCCGGTTCCGTGGAAGCTGTTCCTGCTGGCAGCCTCCTACTGGTTCTACGCCGCTTGGGACGCCCGCTACGTATTGCTCTTGGTGGCCATGACCCTGGGGAACGCGGCGGCCGCAGAGATCAACCAGCGGGCCTCGGCCGGCTGGGTTCGACGAACGGCGGTGGCCGGCGGGGTGACGCTGTCGCTCGGCGTGCTGGCCTTCTACAAGTACTACGACTTCTTCACCGACAGCTTCGAGAGCAATTTCGGCATTTCCAGTCCCGCCCTCGACATCATCCTGCCGGTTGGGGTGTCGTTCTTCACCTTCCAGGCCATCAGCTACGTGGTCGACGTACACCGGGGAGTCACCGACAAGGCCAACCTGCTCGATTTCGCCGTCTACCTGTCGTTCTTCCCCCAGTTGGTGGCCGGCCCCATCGTGCGGGCCACCGAGTTCCTGCCCCAACTGAAAGCCGATAAGCGCCCTGATAGGGCAGAGGTGGCCCAGGCGGTGAAGCTCATCGGCCGGGGCATGTTCAAGAAGGTCGTGATCGCCGACTTCTTGGCCCGGGCGGTGGTGAATGACGCCTTCGCGGCCCCCGGAGAGCACGGCGCCCTAGACATGCTGGCCGGGATCTACGGCTACGCCGTGCAGATCTACGCCGACTTCTCCGGCTACACCGACATGGCCATCGGCGTGGCCCTGTTGATGGGGTTCCGGTTCCCCCAGAACTTCGATGTCCCCTACACCGCCGATTCCATCCAGGACTTCTGGCGGCGCTGGCACATGACGCTGTCGCGCTGGCTGCGCGACTACCTCTACATCCCCCTGGGGGGAAACCGCCGGGGACGCCTGGCCACGTATCGCAACGTCCTCATCACCATGGCCCTGGGAGGCTTGTGGCACGGCGCGGCGTGGGCGTTTCTCATCTGGGGCGTCTACCACGGGGTCGGCATGGCGGCGGAGCGCTGGCGCGGTGATGCCAACGGCGGAGACGCCCGGCCAACGGCCAACCCCACCAGTCGGAATGGGAGCCCGTGGATCAAGTCGGACACCGCTCGACTGTGGGCACGGAGGTTCCTGGTGTTCCATTTCGTGTGCCTGGGCTGGGTGCTGTTCCACAGCGAGGCCCTCGACCGCACCGGTGAGGTGCTGGCCCGGTTGTTCACCGGCTGGGGCACCGGTCCTGATCTGTTGAACCCGCTGGTGGCCCTGGCCATCGTTGCCCCCCTTGTGGCTCAGATGTTCCCCCGGGCCTGGGCCGAGAAGGGATCCAAGACGCTGGAGAACACCCCCGTCGGCTTGACCGCGGTGGGCCTCTCGGTGTGGATCATGGTGGTTGTCGCCCTCGGCCCCGAAGGGGTAGCCGACTACATCTACTTCCAGTTCTGACATGGACGGACTGCAACCCACAGTCGACTCCCCGAGAGTGTCGAGGATCGCCGGGGCGGTGGTGGGCTGTCTGGTGCTGGCCATGCTCCTGGTGAGCGGCAAGCTGGTTGACATCGCCGAGCGCCAGCCCTTGGGCGAAAGCCGCGACCGCTGGCTGGAGGTGGCCGAAGGGGTGGACCGGGCCTCCAACTTCTTGGCCCTCAACCGACCCTACGACCTCATCTCCGATGTGAGGGGAGCGGGTGCCGACGCCGGGGAGAGGGTTGACACCATCGCCGCGGTGGCCGACCGCCTGGCCCGGCAACGGCAGTTGCCGTCCGCCGGAAGCCCGACGCCCTCCTCGGCAGGATCAGCGGCAACCCAGACGCCCACAGCCACCGGCACTCCCGCGCAAACTGAGACTCCACAGCAGTCGCAGCCGACCACCGTTCCCGAATTAACGGAAGAATCCGGGTCCGCCAGTGCCTTTGAAACCCCCGGTCCGGTTGAAGTTCCCACCCCCGCCGAGGGCCTTCCCCAGGCGACCAGCCCCTACCCCGACGGGAGCCCCGCGCCATCAGGAAGCACTCCTCCGAGTGAGCAGCTCGGACCTACCGGGGCTTCCCCCGACCTGTTGATCGGCTTCAACGAGGCCGGCAAGCCGTTGATTCCGCTGCCCCCGGCGGACACCGAACTGCTCCCCCCGGCCAAGATCCGCACCGTCGGTCCCGACCACCCCCTGCGGGTGTATGTGGCAGGCGACAGCCAGGCGTTCTATCCCGGCCACGCCCTAGCCGGCGCGGTCGACGGCGGATTCCTCGAAGTGACGGTGGACTCCCGCAACGGCACCGGACTGGCCCGGCCCGACTTCTTCAATTGGCCGGCCGAGTTCCTCGAGATCGTAAACGAGCACGACCCCGAGTTGGTGGTGCTGTTCATGGGGGGCAACGACTGGCAGGCCATGCAGTCGGCCGACGGAATGGTGTTGATCCCGGGCACCGAAGAGTGGCAATCCGAGTGGGCCTGGCGCATGCACATAACCTTCGACACTCTTGTTGCCCCCCACCGCCATGTGGTGTGGGTGGGCCTGCCCCCCGCCCGGCCCGAGCCGTTCAGCACCGGAAACCAGCGGATAAACGAGATCTCCCAGCCGGTGACCCTGGTCCGTCCCGATGTGACCATGGTGGACATCTGGGACCTATTCGGCGGCGGAGGGGACTATCAGGCAAGCGTCCCCCCGCCGGAGGGAGGCAGCCCGGTGCGGGCTCGACAAGAAGACGGCCTCCATCTCAACCGGACTGGATCGGCCTGGGTGGCCGATCTGGTGGTGAAGGTGGCCCAGGCACGCTGGGATTTCGAAGAGAGCGGGTGACGAGAATCGAACTCGCGTCATCAGCTTGGAAGGCTGGGGTTCTACCACTGAACTACACCCGCAGGGCTGGCCGTTCATGATATCCAGTCGCCGTGACCACCGGCTACGACACGAGGATTCAGGGGGTCGTCGGTAAAATGCGGACCCTGTGAGGAGCACAGTCGAGGCGCTGGAGGGCAACCGGGTCAAGGTGTCGGTGGACATCGAGGCCGAGGAATTCGAGGAGAAGCTGGACGAGGCCTTCCGCAAGCTCGCCCGCCAAGTGCGCCTTCCCGGCTTCCGTCCCGGCAAAGCGCCCCGACGGGTGCTGGAGGCCCGGTTGGGCCCGCAGGCCGCTCGGGGTGAGGCACTCAGCGATGCGGTGCCCGAGTACTACGCCCGGGCCGTTGTCGACCACGACGTCGACGCAATCGCCGCCCCGGAAATCGACATCACCAGCGGGGCCGAGGACGGCCCGGTCAGTTTCGACGCCGTGGTGGAGGTCCGCCCCCTGATCACCATCACCGGATATGACCAGCTCAAGGCCGAGGTGCCCAGCCCCGAGCCCACCGATGAGGAGATAAGCGAGCAGATCGACCTGCTCCGCAAGCAGTTCGGCGACCTAGCCCCCGCGGCGCGGCCTGCGATCGACGGCGACAACGTGACGATGGACATCTACGGCACCTACAACGGCGAGGAGGTGGAGGGCCTCACCGTGGACGACTACGCCTACGAGGTGGGCCAAGGCGCCGTGGTGCCCGAGATTGACAACGAGCTCCGGGGCGCCAAGGCCGGCGACATCTTGGAGTTCAACGCCCAGCATCCCGACCCCGACGAAGACGGGCTTCTGCGGTTCCGCATCCTGGTCAAAGAGGTGCAGGAGACGATCCTGCCCGACTTCGACGATGATTTCGCCCAAGAGGCCTCCGAGTTCGACACCGCCGAAGAGCTGCGGGCCGACGTCACCGAGCACATCGCCGAGCACAAGCGGGCCAACGCCTTGAACTCGCTGGCCCGCCAAGTGGGGGAACAGCTCGCCGAACTGGTGACCGACGACATTCCCGAGGCCTTGGTGGACGCCGAAGTGATGCACCGCCTCCGCACTCTTGAGATGCGCCTGGGCAGCCAGGGTATCCAGATGGACGGCTACCTGGAGGCCATAGGCCAGACCGCAGAGGAGCTGGCTGAGGGCCTACGAGAACCCGCCCTGCAAGAGGCCAAGACCGACCTGGCCCTACGGGCAGTAGCGGCAGCGGAATCCATCGAAGCCGCTGATGAGGACGTGGATTTCGAGCTGGCAGCCCTTGCCGCCCAGGTGGGCCAGACCGTCGACGAGCTCAAGTCATCATTATTCGCTGACGATGAAAGCAGCCTCAAGGGGGTACGATTAGACGCGCAGATGCGCAAAACCCGGGAATGGGTGTTGGAGCAGGTCGAGATTTCCGACCTCGACGGAAACCCCGTCGAACGCTCTAGCCTGAACCCGGACGACGAGTCTGACCTTCCCCCCAACACCACCGAGAGCCAAACCACATGAACCCTCAGAACTACATGGTGCCCGTCGTGGTCGAGCAGACCAACCGGGGTGAGCGCTCGTTCGACCTCTATTCCCGGCTGCTCAAGGAGAACATCATCTTCTTGGGCACTCCCATCGACGACACGGTGGCCAACCTGATCTGCGCACAGCTGCTGCACTTGGAGTCGGAGAACCCCGACAAAGACATCAACCTCTACATAAACAGTCCCGGCGGTGACATCAACGCTATGTTCGCCATCTACGACACCATGCAGTACTTGAAGCCCGACATCACCACGATCTGCTTCGGGCAGGCCGCCTCGGCCGCCGCGGTGCTGCTGGCCGCGGGAGCGCCCGGCAAGCGCCTGGCGCTGCCCCACTCCCGGATGCTGATCCACCAGCCCTATGCCGGGGCGTCCGGACAGGTGTCCGACATCGAGATCGCCTCCCGGGAGATCCAGCGGCTCAAAGACCAGCTAGAGGAGCTGCTGGCCCGCCACACCGGGCAAGACCTGGAGAAGGTCAAGCAAGACACCGACCGCGACTATGTGATGACCGCCGAGGACGCCAAGGAGTACGGGCTCATCGACGATGTGATCTCGTCGCGGGACGCCGTTGAGTCCGCCGGCCCGATCACGGCCATCCGGTAGGGGGGAGCAAAGACCGTGGCGAAGTTCGGAGAAGGGGGAGAGCTTCTCAAGTGCAGCTTCTGCGGCAAGACCCAGAAGCAGGTCAAGAAGATGATCGCCGGCCCCGGCGTCTACATCTGCGACGAGTGCATCGACCTCTGCAACGAGATCATCGAGGAAGAGCTGGCCGAGGGCACCGACGTCGGCTTCAAGGAGCTTCCCAAACCCCAGGAGATCTACTCCTTTTTGAACGACTACATCATCGGCCAGGAGCACGCTAAGCGGATCCTGTCGGTGGCCGTATACAACCACTACAAGCGGGTTCAGATGGGCTCGTCCGACCCCGAGGTGGAGCTGTCCAAGTCGAACATCCTTCTTCTCGGCCCCACCGGGTGCGGCAAGACGCTGATGGCCCAGACCCTCGCCCGGATGCTCAACGTGCCCTTCGCCATCGCCGATGCCACCGCGCTGACCGAGGCCGGGTATGTGGGCGAGGACGTGGAGAACATCCTCCTCAAGCTCATCCAGGCCGCCGACTACGACGTCAAGAAGGCCGAGACCGGCATCATCTACATCGACGAGATCGACAAGATCTCCCGCAAGAGCGAGAATCCGTCGATCACCCGGGACGTGTCCGGCGAGGGTGTGCAGCAGGCTCTTTTGAAGATCCTGGAGGGAACCACCGCCTCGGTTCCGCCCCAGGGCGGGCGCAAGCACCCCCATCAGGAGTTCATCCAGATTGACACCACCAACGTGCTGTTCATCGTGGGCGGGGCCTTCGCCGGCTTGGAGCAGATCATCGAGAACCGGGTGGGCAATGTGGGCGTGGGCTTCGGCGCCGACATCCGCACCGAGACCGAGCGCGACCACGGCGAGCTGTTCAACCAGGTCCAGCCCGAGGATCTGATCAAGTTCGGCCTCATCCCCGAGTTCATCGGGCGCCTGCCGGTGGTGGGGGTGGTATCCCATCTCGAGCGCGACATGCTGGTCCGGATCCTGGTGGAGCCCAAGAACGCCCTGGTGAAGCAGTACTGCAAGTTCTTCGAGTTCGAGAACGTGGAACTGGTGATCGACGACGACGCGCTGTCGGAGGTGGCCGAACTGGCCCTCACCCGCAACACGGGGGCCCGAGGGCTGCGAGCCATCCTGGAAGAGGTGCTGCTCGACGTTATGTACGTGCTGCCCAGCCGAGACGACGTGGTGCAATGCGTGGTGGGCGCCGACACCGTCCGCGGCGAGGAAACCCCTCAGCTGCTCAATGCGGCCAAAGCCCGTTCGACCGACCGGTCCCGCCGCCAAGCTAGCTGACCTCCGGGAGTGGTTGGACGGCCACGTCAACCTGGAGGCCACAGCCGGCGATACCGATGGCCTGAGCCTGGCGCCCATGCGCCGTCTGCTGGCCTCGCTGGGAGACCCCCAAGCCGACTACCCCGCGGTCCACATCACCGGCACCAACGGCAAGGGCTCGGTTGGTGCCATGATCGCCGCGCTGGCCGGGGCGTGGGGGATGACCGTGGGGGTGTATTCCAGCCCCCACGTGGACGGCCTCAACGAGCGGATGTCGGTGGGCGGGTACCCCATCGGCGACGCCGAGCTAGCCGAGCTCCTGAGCCACCTGCGGCTGGTGGCAGACCACCTGGCGGCCAGTGGCGCCAACACCCCGCCCTCGTGGTTCGAGCTGGTCACCGCGGCCGGGCTGCGCTGGTTTGCCGACTCGGCGGTCGACCTGGCGGTGGTGGAGGTGGGCAAGCTGGGCCGCTTCGACGCCACGAATGTGGTGAACAGCGAGGTGGCGGTGATCACCAACATCGGACGCGACCACACCGACGGCCGGCCCGGCTGGGAGCAGGAGGTGATGGGGGAGAAGGCGGGCATCCTCCATCCCGGCGCCATAGCCGTGCTGGGGCCGATGGAGCCCGACCTGGTGGCCATCGCCGCTTCAGAGTCGCCCGGGGAGATGCTGGTGGACGGCCAGCATTTCGAACTGGAGGAGAACCGCCCGGCGGTGGGAGGCAGGCAGATCTCGGTGCGCACTCCAAGGGCCCACTACGAAGACGTCTACGTCAGCCTGTTCGGTGCCCATCAGGGGCAGAACGCCGCACTGGCCATCGCCGCCTTCGAGGCCCTGGTGGACCAGGAACTGGGTGACGACGTGTTGGGCGCATTGGGCGATGTGGCGGTCCCGGCTCGATTCGAGGTGGTGGCCCGACAGCCCCTGGTGGTGGTGGACGGGGCCCACAATCCCGACGGCTTGGCCGCGTCGGCCGAGACGCTGGCCGACCAGTTCACCGTGTTGGGCCAGGTGACGTGGGTTGTCGGCATGATGCGCGACAAGGATCCCCACGCCATGCTGGACGCCATCGAAGCCTCCGGCGCCCGCTGCGACCTGCTGGTGTGCTGCGCTCCCGACTGGCCGCGTGCCCTGCCGGCCGCCGAATTGGCCGCCACCGCCCGCAACCGGGGGATCGATGCCGAGACGGCCGGCGATGTCGCCGAGGCGGTGGACAGAGCCCTGGCGCTGTCCACCGATGAAGACGCTGTAGTGGTCACCGGCTCCCTGTACACCGCCGGGGCAGCTCGCCTTCACATGGCCGCAGCCAATCAGTAGGGTTCCCCCGGTGATGACCTGCGGCGCGCGATCAGTGAGGGGCAATCGGTGAATCGGACTCTGGTTTTGTGCAAACCCGACGCGGTGGAGCGCGGCCTGGTGGGGGCCATCCTGTCCCGCTTCGAGGCCCGGGGACTGCGGATTGCGGCCATGCGCATGCTCACCATCGACGCCGATCTGGCCGCCCGGCACTACGCCGAGCATGTGGAGCGCCCGTTCTATCCTGATTTGGTGGAGTTCATCGGCCGCTCGCCGTCGGTGGCGGTGGTGGTGGAGGGACCCGACGACGTGTACGCCGTGGTCCGCTCAATGATGGGGGCCACCAACCCCCTGGAATCTCCTCCGGGCACCATCCGGGGCGACTACGGGCTGGAGGTCACCGAGAACCTGGTTCACGGATCTGACAGCAACGCCTCAGCCGAGCGGGAGATCGCCATCTTCTTCCCCGAGCTGTGATGCACGGGACCGGGAGTGCCGGTGTGCGATTTCCTCGGCGACCTGAGGTTGGTGCCGGTGTGCGATTTGGAATCGGCTGGCCTAACCTTGCGCCATGGTGAAGCGGCGGTTCTCTTCCAGTAGCGGCATTGTCGGCCGCGATGTCGCAATCGACCTCGGCACCGCCAACACGCTGGTGTATGTCCGAGGCGAGGGGATCCTCATCAACGAGCCATCGGTGGTGGCGGTCACCAACGAGGGCGTGCCCATGGCGGTGGGGTCGGAGGCCAAGCGGATGCTGGGGCGCACACCTGCCCACATCCAGGCCATCCGCCCGCTCAAAGACGGGGTGATCGCCAACTTCGACATCTGCGAGAAGATGCTCCGCTACTTCATCCAACGGGTGTCCCCGGGCCGGTTCATAAGGCCTCGAATGGTTATCTGCGTTCCCTCCGGCATCACCCCGGTGGAGCAGCGGGCTGTGCAGGAGGCCGCGGTCTCTGCGGGGGCCAAGAAGCCGGTCTACATAATCGAAGAGCCCATGGCCGCAGCCATCGGTGCCGGACTGCCGGTGCAGGAGGCCTCGGGAAGCATGATCGTGGACATCGGCGGTGGCACCACCGAGGTGGCCATGATCTCGCTGGGTGGCGTGGTCACCGGACAGTCCATTCGAATGGGCGGCGACCGGATGGACGAGGACATCATCGCCTACCTGAAGAAGGAGCACAGCCTCACCATCGGCAGCCGCACCGCTGAAGAGGTCAAGATCGTGTTGGGCACGGCTTGGTCGGGCAGCGAGAACCGCTATGCCGAGGTCCGGGGCCAGGACATGGTCACCGGTCTTCCCAAGACCGTGGTTACCTCCACCAACGAGATCCGCGAGGCCATTTCCGAGGTAGTTCGCTCCATTGTGGACGCAGTCAAAGTGACGCTGGACGAGACTCCCCCCGAACTGGCCGCCGACATCATGGAGGCAGGGATTGTTCTGGCCGGTGGCGGAGCCCTGCTGAACGGCATGCCCCCTCGGATCGAGGAAGAGACGGGGATGCCGGTCCGGTTGGCGCCCAATCCTCTCCACGCGGTGGCCATAGGCTCGGGCCAGTCGCTGGAGGAGTTCGACGCGCTAGAGGGTCTCCTCTTCTCGTCGTCGTACGACTGATCGCTCGGTTCGGCCCCGTGGCAACGGGCACCCGCACAGGGCGGTCGCGGTTCACGCTCATCTTCCTTCTGCTCAGCTCCGCGACGCTGCTGACCTTGGACGCCCGCGAATTCGAGCCGCTCCAGCGGACCGAGGAGACCATTTCCGATCTGATCTCGCCGCTGCGGACGGGGGCCGACCGGGTGTTCGAGCCCGTCGGCGACGCCTGGGCCGGCATCACCGGCTATGACGAGCTGGAGTCCGAGAACGAGGCGCTGCGAGCAGAGCTGCAAAAGCTCGAGGGCCAGCAGATCCTGGACTCCGACGCGGCCATCCGCCTCGAATCGCTGCTCGACGAGCTGGGCCTGCCCTACGTTCAGGACATTCCCAACGTCGTGGCCGAGGTGGTGACCGCCAACGTGGGCAACTTCGACCGTTACTCGGTGCAGATCAACCGCGGGTCTGAAGACGGCATCCGCACCGGGATGCCGGTGGTGACCAGGGGCGGTCTGATCGGGCGGATCGACGGCGACCCGGGCCGGGGGCACTCCCGGGTGACGCTGCTGACCGACCCCGGCTTCGAGGTGGGAGTGCTGGCGGTGGGTACCGACGATGTGGCTCTGGCCTCGGGCGGCGGTCACGGCGAGCCGTTGATGGTCACCAAGGGGCTGGAGATCGACACCGAAGTGGACGTGGGCCATGAGGTGGTCACCAGCGGCGTGGATCGGAGCCGCTACCCCCCCGGCATTCCCATTGGCACCGTCACACACATCGACTATGACGAGGCTCGCCTGTTGCAACTCCTCACGGTGGAGCCATCGGCCAACACCGACAATCTGAGTTTTGTGACCGTTTTGCTCTACGACCCCCTGGCCGAGGAATCATGAACACGGCCAACGTGAGCGTCCGCAGCGTCTCGGCACTGCCCCCAGCGGTGGTGCGGCCATGAACACGGCCAATGCCTATCTGCGCAGTGCCTTGTTCCTGTTGACGGCCTTGGTGCTGCACATGGCGCTGTTCTCCGACCTTCGAGTGCTGGGGGTGGCCCCGGAAGTGCCCCTGGCGATTGCGATTACTGCCGGGCTGGTCGGCGGGCCCGAGCGGGGCGCGGTCGCCGGATTCGTAATCGGCTTGGGCATCGACCTCTATCTGCCCACGCTGTTCGGCCTTTCCGCCCTCATCTACACCGTGTGGGGGTACACGGTGGGCCTGATCGAGGAGCGGATATTCCGCAGCGCATGGTGGATCAACGTGTTGGTCACCGCTGCGGCCACCGCCGGCGGGCTGCTGGTGTACGCGCTGCTCGGCGAGCTGCTCGGCGCGGCCAACCTCTATACCGACCGCCTCTACGTGGTGATGGGCGTTGCCGCGGCCTACAACCTGGTGCTCAGCCTGCCTCTGCTGGGATTGTGGCGCTGGTCGTGGCCCAGGCTCCTCGGTGAAGAACGTTGACCCCGGAATCTCTTCGCCTGCGCCTCAGCTTCCTGGCCCTATTGGCCCTGCTCGCCTTCGGGGTGCTGGCTGCTCGGCTCTGGTTCCTGCAAGTGATGAGCTCTGAAGAGTTCGAGAACATAGCCGTGGCCAACACCATCCGGGTGATCTATGAGCCCGCCCCCCGAGGCCGCGTCTTCGACCGCAACGGCAACGTGCTGGTGGACAACCGGGAGTCGCTGGTGGTGACCGTGGACCGGTTCACCTACGACACCGAGTTCGACGAGGGCGAAAAGGAGGACCTGGTGCTCCGCCTGGCCACCGAGATAAGCCGGACCGGCCGGCTCACCAAGATCTTCGAGATCAACGATGCGCTCGACGACCCCCGCTACGGGCCCCTCGACTCGGTGCCGGTGGCCGACGACGTCACCGAGAACTTCGAGATCGTCCTGGCCGAGCGGGCCGACGAATTCCCCGGCGTGGGCACCGATATCCGCAGCGTGCGCACCTACCCCTACGGTGATCTGGCCGCCCACATCCTGGGCTACGTCTCCTTGCTCAGCGAGGAGCAGTACGAGCTGGTGGCCGATGACCCCAAGACCTACCGGCGCAATGATGAGATCGGCCAGACCGGGATCGAGGCGTCCTTCGAGTCGGTGCTGAGGGGCACGCCCGGCTTCACCCGCCTAGAGGTGGACAACGTGGGCGATCCGGTGGCGGTGCTCGATCAGGTTGATCCCATCGCCGGGGCCGACGTCCACCTCACCCTGGACATAGACATCCAGGCACTGGCCGAGAAGGAGCTCTTGGCCGGTCTGGCCGAGGCCCGCCAGCAGGAGCTCGACGACCCCAACGATCTGCCGTTCAAAGCCCCTGGTGGGGCGCTGGTGGTGCTGGACCCGAAAGGCTCGGAGATTCTGGCCATGGCGTCGTTCCCCACGTACTCTCCGAGCGAGTTCGTCCATGGATTCTCTGAGGAGCGGTGGGCCCAGCTCCAAGACCCCAACAACCACCAGCCGCTGCACAACCGGGCCTTGGCCGGCATCTATCCGCCGGGGTCGACGTTCAAGCTGTTCACCGCCTATGCCGCTATGAACAGCGGGGTGATCGGCGAGCGCGGCGTGCTGGACGTGCGCACCCTCTACGAGGACACCGGCACCTACGTCGTGCCGTCCTGCGAGGAGGATGTGATCGCCTCGTGCACCTTCAGAAACGCAGAAGAGGCCATATACGGGCCGGTGGACCTGCGCCGGGCCATCACCGTGTCGTCCGACGTCTACTTCTACTACTTGGGCGACACCATGGACCGCGCCGACCGCTTCGATCGGGAGGGCATCCAGCGGTCGGCCCAGCTCTTCGGCTTCGGCGCACCGTCGGGTATCGCGCTGCCCGGCGAGGGGACGGGCCGGGTTCCCTCCCCGTCGGCGGCCGAGGCGGCGGGCGAGCCGTGGCGAACCGGCGACTCGATCGTCTTGGCTATCGGCCAGGGCCTGTTGGGGGCCACCCCGCTTCAGCTGGCCAACGGCTACGCCGCCTTCGCCAACGGGGGAACGCTGTACGCGCCCAAGATGGTGGTGGAGGTGGTGAACCCGGTGACCGGCGAGGTGTTGCAGGCCTTTGCCGATCGGGTGCTCGACCAGATCTACCTGCCCCGCTCCATCAGGCAGCCGATCCTCGAGGGGCTCTTGGGGGTGACCGCAGAGCTGGAGGGCACCGCCCACTCGGCGTTCTTCGGCTTCCCCCACGAGGAGTGGCCGGTGGCGGGCAAGACCGGGACGGCCGAGGTGGTGGGCCAAGCCGACAACTCCCTGTTTGCGGCCTTCGGGCCCAATCCCAATCCCGAATACGTTGTTGTGGCGATCATGGAGGAGTCGGGATTCGGGGCGTCGGTGGCTGCTCCCGCGGTGCGCCGAGTGCTGGAGCCCATCGCCACCAACTCGGTGCCCGCGGTCCGCACCATCGACGACCTGGCCGAGTTGAGCGGCACGATCGGCGATGATGGAGACGAAGTGGACGCCGAAAATACCGAATTGGAGAGCGCGGCGTAATGGCAGTCATCTCCCTGGAGGAACGCCGCCTGAAGGACCGGGAGCTGAACCCCCGGAGCAGCCCCTATGCGCCGTGGATGCACATCGACGTGCTGTTGGTGCTGGCCGCGGCCGGATTGGCCACCATCGGGATCGCGGCCATCTACAGCACCACCCGGGGCCGCGATCCCGAGAGCTTCGACTCCTTCTTCTTGGAGCGGCAGTCGCTGTTCGCGGTGGCCGGCGCGCTGTTCATGGTGTTCGCGGCCTGGTTCCCCTATCAGGAGCTGGCCAAGTTCGCGGTGGCCATCTACGGGGTTGGGATTCTGGCGCTGATCATCGTGCTGGGACCGCTGGGCGAAGAGGTGAACGGCGCCCGGTCGTGGTTCCGGTTCGGCGACTTCCAGCTTCAGCCGTCTGAATTCCACAAGCTGGCGATCATCGTCGCGGTGGCCTACTTCTTGTCGCGCTACGAAGACCATCTGAGTGCGCCCAGGGTGTTCTTCGCCGTCGGAATCGTGGCGTGGCCCGGCTTGCTGGTTCTGCTCCAGCCCGACGTGGGCACCGCGATCATCTATGTGTTCATCGGGTTCGTTTTGCTGCTGATCGGCGGCATCCGCTTCCGACAGGTCGTCGGCATCGCCCTGATCGTGGTCACGGTGGTGACGCTGATGATCAACTCCAACATGCTGGAGGAGTACCAGACCAACCGCCTGCGCACCTTCGTGGACCCCACCACCGGCATCACCGACGCCGCCTTCCAGCAGCGCCAGGCCCAGATTGCCATCGGCAACGGCGGGGTGAGCGGCAAGGGCTACGGGGAGGGCTCCCAGACCTTGAGCGGCTTGGTGCCCCAGCAGCACACCGACTTCATCTTCACCGTGATCGGCGAGGAGTTCGGCTTCGTCGGCTCGGCCGCAACGCTGGGCCTCTACGCCTTGCTGCTGTTGCGGATCCTCCAGGCCGCCCGCCTGGCCAAGGACCGATTCGGCGCCCTCATCTGCTCGGGCGTATTCGCCATGATCCTGTTCCAGATGTTCGAGGCAGTGGGCATGACCTTGGGCATAACCCCCATCACCGGAATTCCCCTGCCGCTGGTCTCATACGGCGGCTCATCGGCCATCGCTACCCTGATCGGCCTCGGCCTCGTGCTGAACGTCCGCATGCGCCGGTTCATCTGAACCGAGAATCGGAGCCCGCCGTCGACGGCAACCGCCATTCGATCTGAACTGGTTCGGGCCGGCGGAGGGCCGGCGGTAGATTGGTGGCGATGTCGCTTTGGCCGGAATTGGAACTGGTGCTGCCCGAGGTGTCGAAACCAGCGCGCTACATCGGCGGCGAAGGCGGGATGGCCACCCCGGAGCATCATCCGTCCAAGGTGGCGTGGCTGCTGGCCTATCCCGACACCTATGAGATCGGCCTGCCCAACCAGGGCTTGCAGATCCTCTACGAGATCCTCAACGAGCGGGACGACTCGGTAGCCGAGCGGGCCTACGCCCCCTGGGTGGACATGGAGGCTGAGATGCGGGCCGGGGGACTGCCACTGTTCTCGGTGGACACCCATCGCCGGGCCGGGGATTTCGACGTGCTGGCATTCAACCTGTCGGCCGAGCTGGTCTACACCAACCTGCTCAACTGCATTGATCTGGCCGGGGCCCCGGTGCGGGCCGAGCAACGGGCCGATGACGACCTGCTGATCGGCGCGGGCGGGCACTGCACCTACAATCCCGAGCCGCTGGCCGACTTTGTGGACTTCTTCGTGCTGGGCGACGGCGAGGAGGTGGTCTCGGAGATCACCGAGGCGGTTTGGGACTGGAAGCGCTCGGGCAAGAAGTCGCGCCAGTCGGTGCTGCGGGCTCTGGCCGCCATCGAGGGCGTGTACGTGCCTTCGCTGTACGAAGTGGCCTACGACGGCCCCGCGCTGGTGTCGATCACCCCCCGGTATGCCGACGTGCCCGCCGTGGTGGAAAAGCGCACGGTGGCCGACCTGGCGGCGTGGCCCTACCCCAAACAGCAGCTGGTGCCGCTCACCGAGGTGGTCCACGACCGGCTCAACGTGGAGGTGTTCCGGGGCTGCACCCGTGGATGCCGGTTCTGCCAGGCGGGCATGATCACCCGTCCGGTGCGCGAGCGGCCCGCCGAGCAGGTGCGCACTATGGTGGCCGACGGTTTGGCCCGCTCCGGCTATGACGAGGTGGCCCTCACCTCGCTGTCCACCGCCGATTTCAGCGGGATCACCGAAGTGGTGTCCGCCACCATGGACTGCGGGGCCGGAGAAGTGTCGGTGTCGCTGCCCAGCTTGCGGGTGGACGCCTTCACCGTGGGTCTGGCCGCCCAGATCCAGCGGGCCCGGCGCACCGGCCTTACCTTCGCCCCCGAGGCCGGGTCGTGGCGGATGCGCCAGGTGATCAACAAGCTCATC
>JAJEEH010000069.1 GCA_022821105.1 Acidimicrobiia bacterium | reverse complement strand
ACCCGCCCCACCACTGGTCGGCCGATCTGGTGGCGTTCATGAACGGTGCCGGCCGACGCAAGTGCCTGTGGGGAACGGGCTTTCCCACCGTGGGCCACCGTCACGCTCTGGGCCAGCTGAACGAGGTGGGGCTGGGCGACGAGGCCACAGCCAACCTTCTCGGCCTCACCGCTCGCCGAGTGTTCACCCGCCTCGGATGACCGTTCCCGAACCCGAGGTCAAGGCCTTGCTGGCAGTGGCGGGGATAGCGGTTCCTAAGGGGGTCAGCGTGGTTTTCGCCGACGCGGTGGCCGACCCATCGGTGCTGGCCGCGGCCGCGGAAGCTGAAGGACTAGCCGGGCCGCTGGTGCTCAAGGGCTGGGGCAGCGGGCTTGTCCACAAATCGGACGTGGGGGCGGTGCGTCTGGGGCTGGCCCCCTTTGAACTGGACTACGAGGCCTCGACGATGGCTGCGGAGGCCGCGGCGGCAGGTGTCCGCCTCGAAGGGTTCCTGATCGAAGAGCAAGCCGAGGCTGGGGTGGAGCTTCTGGTCGGGGTGGTGGACCGGCCCCCGTTCGGCCCAGTGGCCGCCCTTGGGCTGGGTGGCACGCTCACGGAGGTGCTCGACGAGGTTGTCCTGCGGCTGGCCCCCATCTCTCGAGCCGACGCCGAGGAGATGGTGCGGGGTTTCAAGGGAGCGGAACTGCTGGGCGGGTTTCGGGGCGCTCCCCCTGTAGACGTTGAATCGCTGATCGAGCTGCTGCTGGCGGTTGCCGGACCCGGTGGAGTGGCCGAACAGCTGGGCCAGCGCCTGGTGGAGCTGGAGTGCAACCCGGTTATTGCCACGCCCGATGGCGCCATCGCCGTGGATGCCCGGCTCATCACCCGGGAAGCACCAACCGGTGCGCACGCTGAGCCACTGCCCACCGACTTTGGGCCGCTGTTCGCCCCCCGGGGCATCGCGGTGGCCGGGGCCTCCACCAGCCGGCCCGGCTTCGGCAACACCTTTCTAACTGCCTACAAGGAGCTGGGCTGGGGGCCCGGCACGCTGTGGGCTGTACACCCCAAGGCAACCGAGATCGACGGCGTGCCCGCGGTGCCTACGGTGGCCGATATCGATGGCGACGTGGACTACGTGGTGGGGGCTGTGCCCGCCGCCGCCTGCGCCGATCTGGTGAGGGGAGCGGCGGGCAAGGCCAAGTTCGTCCACGTCATCAGCGGCGGATTCCGGGAATCCAGCGGGGAGGGCACCGATCTGGAAGACGCGCTGGGCGCGGTGGCCCGAGAGGCGGGAGTGCGGGTGCTGGGTCCCAACTGCTTGGGGGCCTATAGTCCGGCCGGTCGTCAGACGTTCTTGCGCAACGCCCCCACTGAGGTTGGCCGAGTGTCCATGATCTCCCAAAGCGGCGGGCTGGCCGGCGACATGGTGAAGGGCGGGGCGATCCGAGGTATCCGCTTGTCCAAGCTGTGCACAGTGGGCAACAGCGTCGACGTCACCCCCGGCGAGCTGCTGGGCTGGCTGGTGGACGACCACGACACCGGGATCATCGGCATGTACCTGGAAGATCCCCGTGACGGTCGCCGGCTCACCGACGCCCTCCATGCCGCCAAGGGCCGCAAGCCGGTGGTAATGCTGGTGGGGGGCCGCACCGCTCAGGGCGGGGGAGCGGCGGTGTCGCACACTGGGGCCCTAGTGGCCGACCACCGGATCTGGAACGCCATCGGCGCGTCCACCGGGGCCAGCATCGTGAGCACCATCGAGGATCTACTCGCCGCGATCGCCTACCTCCAGCGCTGGGTAGACGCCGACATCGGTGGTGACCTCGACACCCTGGTACTGGGAGTTGGAGGGGGCGCCTCGGTGCTGGGGACCGATGCCGCCGACCAGGCCGGCTTGATCACCACCCCCGTGAGCGATCAGGGCCAGCAGGCCGTGCGGGACCTGGGCTATGGGGTGGGCACCAGCATCCGCAACCCCATCGAGATCGGCTTCGGCCCGGTCTCGGAGCCCGATGTGCTGGTGCAGGCCCTCGACCCCATCTTGGAGGTCCAGCCCTATCCCGATGTGGTGGTCCACACCAACGTGCAGGCCTTCTACAGCTACGCCGGTGACGGCATCGAGCGCCTGTTCCCCATCATCGAAACCACCGCCGCCCGCAATTGGCCCCACTCCCGCCTGTCCCTTGTGCTCCGCAACCTCGACTGCGCCCCGCCCGAAACCGCCGCCCGTATCCAGCAAACCTGCCTAAACGCCAACCTCCCCACCTTCACCCGCTTCGCTGAAGCAATGACCGCCGTAGCCGCCGCCAAACGCCACGCCCGCAACCGCGCCCTCGTCGGGTAGCTACCATCGCCCCATGCCTGCGGAGAATGAATTTGGGGGGCGGGTGGCGCTGGTCACGGGGGCGGCGGGGGCGGCCATCGGGTCGACCACGTGCCGGACGCTGGCCTCTTATGGGGCCGGGATCGTGGTGCTGGACAACCACGAGCGCCGTACCAATGAGACCGCTGAGGCCCTGCGGGAGGCCTATGACGTGCCGGTGATGGCCGCGGTGGCCGACATCGGCGACCGGGAGCACATGGCCCAGACCATGGACGAAGTCTTTTCCGAGATGGGGTCGGTGGACATCCTGGTGAACAGTGCGGCGGTCAACGTGCAGGGCAGCATCTTCGACTACAAGCCCGAAGACTGGGACTGGGTCATCGGCGTGGACCTCACCGCCTGCTGGTGGCTGATCTGGCGCACCATCGGGGCCATGCGGGATCGCCAGTGGGGGCGCATCGTGAACGTGTCTTCCGTGGCCGCCTACCTTGGGGGCAACGGCCGGGAGGGGCCGTATGCCGCGGCCAAGGCCGCGCTCAACGAGGTCACCCGAGGTGCGGCTATTGAGGGCGGTCCGTACAACATCCGAGTGAACGCGGTGGCCCCTGGTTTGATCCGCTCCAAGTGGGTGGACGCCCAGGCCGAGTACTACGAGTCGTTCCGGGAGGAGACTCCGCTGCGCCGCCACGGCGAGCCCGAGGACGTGGCCAACACCATTGCCTTTTTGTGCAGCGACGAGTCGGCCCACATCACCGGCCAGGTGATCAACATCTCCGGCGGGTGGTACCTCACCCCGTGACCCTGAATCCCAGCCGATGAGCGGGATCGGCGGCCGGATTCGAGCCGCGGCTCCAGCACCGGGGGAGGTGGACCGCAACGCGGTGGTCCTCATCCTGCTGGCCATCGGCACCGTCATCGCCATCCGCTACGGCGGATTGTCGTCCACCACCGACTGGCTCACCGCCACCCTCGACGGCGTGGCTCTCGACGGGCTGTCCAACCGGTTCGAGGAGGCGCTGGGTGTTTCCGAGCACGCCGGGTTCAACCGCCGCATGTACTGGGGCCTGTTCCGCTGGGTGGTGTACGTGGTGCCCGCCGTGTTGGTGGCCCGTTTCGTGCTGCGCACCCGCCTGCGGGACCTCGGCCTCAAGGCCGGTCCCGAGCTCCGCCGCCACGCTCCCCTCTACTTGGGCCTCTACCTGGTGCTGGTGCCGTTCGTGGTGGCGGCCAGCTTCAACGGCGAATTCCAAGACACCTACCCCTTCTACGAGCCGCCCCCCGGCATCGGCTATTGGCCCCGCTTCTACATCTGGGAAGCGGTGTATGCCGGGCAGTTCTTGGCCTTGGAGTTCTTCTTCCGCGGCGTCCTCGTCCACGGCTTGGCCCGCCGCTTCGGCGCCATGGCCGTATTCATCGCCCTCATCCCCTACGTGATGATCCACCTCACCAAACCCTTCGCCGAAGCCCTCGGCTCCATAGTCGCCGGCACCGTCCTCGGCTTCCTCAGCCTAAGAACCGGCTCCGTCTACCTAGGCGCCGCCCTCCACTTCGCCGTAGCCCTCACTATTGATTTGCTGGTCCTCTCCCTCCAATGAGAGAGGAGCGGGACAATTCCTGGGATGGTGCTGAGAGGGCTGGGGGTGGCGCCGCAGGCGGAGCTGGCCGCTCCGACGGCCAGGCCGCCGGAGGTGACAGGACCCGCAGCCCGGTCCTGTTTTCCAAGAACATAAACTAAGCAACATGGCCGCTCTCGGCTACCGCACGTTCGACTCCGACAATCACTACTACGAAGCACCCGACTGCTTCAGCCGCCACATCGAAGCCCGCTATCGCGACAAAGCCATTACCGCTTCCCAGAGAGCCGACGGGGAGTGGGAAGTGAAGGTAGGAGGGCAGCCTTACAACTTCATGCACGTGAAGTTCGACAAGACCAACGCTCCCGGCTCCATGTACGAGATGTTCAAGGCCAAGCGGGACAACCCCGACCTGAGCTGGGGCGACTCCTACACGGCAGAGAACATGCTGCCTGCCTACAAGCAGCCTGAAGCCCGCCTCGACCTGCTCGATTCCCAGGGCGTGGAGTGGGCCATTCTGCTCCCTACCTTCGGGGTGTCGGTGGAGGAGTACATGGTGGACGACATCGAGCAGACCTACGCCAACCTGCGGGCCTTCAACCGCTGGCTAGAGGACGACTGGGCCTACGACTACCAGAATCGACTGTTCACCCCACCGCTGTTGTCGCTGCTGGATCGGGAGCACGCCATCGAGGAGCTCGACCGAGTGCTCGATGCCGGCGCCCGCATCGTGCACTTGCGCCCGTGCCCGTGGGGTGGCGACGGAAAGTCGATCGCCGACCCCTACTACGACCCGTTCTGGGACCGCCTCAACGAGGCCCAGATCCCAGTGGCGTTCCACATCTCCGATCTGCGCTACGGCGATCTGGCCGTGCGCATGGGCGACGACCCGGTGGCCAACGTGCGGGAGATGTCGGCCTTCCAGTGGGCCTTCCTCCACGGCGACCGCCCCATCATGGAGACGTTCGGGGCGCTGCTCTACGGCAACATGCACGAGCGCTTCCCCAACCTCAACTTCTTGAGCATCGAGAACGGCTCCGACTGGGTCCACTACCTGCTCACCCTCATGGACAAGAAAAAGGGCATGGCCCGCTTCGGCCCCTGGCCCGCCGGCCGCCCGGCAGGGCGCATGAGCGAGATCTTCAAACAGTGCTGCTTCGTGTCCCCCTACCCCGAGGACGACGTGGAGGCCCTGGCCGACCGCATCGGCGCCACCCAGGTCCTATTCGGCTCCGACCACCCCCACCCCGAAGGCATCGCCGACCCCAACTCCTTCATCGCCCTCATCGCCAACCGCCCCGAAGAAGAACAACGCCAAATCATGCGAGAAAACGCCGCCACCATCTTCAAAGTCGCCTAAAGATCGCCGAGGGGGCGAACCGCCTTAGCCGCCTAGGGGCCGGTAGGCGTGTCGGCGGTGCGCTACCCGCAATATCACGACCTCCCTTTGGTCATCGTCGATTCGGAACACAATTCGAAATGTCCCGCGGCGCGCGGCCCAAAGTCCATCGAGGTCGCCGCGCAGAGGTGTTCCGACCCTCCGGGGTGTCTCGGCCAAAGGACCCGAAATCAGTTCGATGACGGCCGATGCGACGGATTCTGGAATCTGCTCGGCGATTGCGGTGGCCGCTGAGCGGGCAACCGTTATCCGGTACCGTTCCGCATTCACTTCGGCCGAAGCGCCTTGAGGGCCTCCACGCCGCGAATCACGTCGCCTACGGCAACCTCACGCTCGGCCCGAGCGATCTCCTCCAGAGCGTCTGGATCGGCCAGAATCGCCAGCGTTTCCTCAAGCGATTCGAGATCTTCCGGACTCACAAGTACTGCCGCGGGCATGCCGTTGCGGGTTATCACGATGCGTTCATGCTGGCCATGAACCCTTTCGACGAAATCAGAGAAGCGATCCCGCACTGTCCGCAGCGACTCAGTTGACATGGCCACTATTGTGCCACACTCATTTGCCGGCGCAACCCCCAAAGACGTAACCCCGGCCGTTTGCCGAAGCAGTGACGGTTCCGGGGTTTTCACAAGTGAGGCTACGGCCCGACGCAGAACTCGTCAACGTTCAATCCCGCCGTTGTCCGCAACCGGCTAGGCGTGGCTCAGCTGAATTCGTGATCTGCAAGGCATGTGTTTGCCTCCCGGGGGTCAATATCCTGCCCGCATGGTTGATATGCCTTCGGAGGTGGGGGCGGCTATTGGGCCGTATTACGTGTATGCGCTGATTGATCCGCGGGATGACACGATTTTCTATGTCGGGAAGGGGACTGGTCAGCGACTCTTGGCGCATGGCTGGGAGGCTCATATGGCTGCTGATGGTCGGCGGCATTCGGAGAAGATCGAGCGAATCAAGGCGATTCGCAGAGCGGGGCTGGAGCCTCGGATTGATGTCATGCGGCATGGCATTGTCGATGAGGACGATGCCTTCATGGTTGAAGCGGTGTTGATCGACTGCCTTGGGATCGACAATTTGACCAACAAGCCGCGTGGGCATGGCGTTGAGAAGGGCAGGCACACGCTCGACGAGTTGGTTCGCCGGTACGGGGCACCTCGATTCCAGATTGATGCTCCTCCCGCGCTTCTTGTCCGGCTTAGGTACTGGCAGGACGAGAAGGTGGAAATCGAGCCTGGCTATTACCGCTCGGGGTATGGCTACCGGGACGGGATGACGGGTGTCGAGATGG
>JAJEEH010000156.1 GCA_022821105.1 Acidimicrobiia bacterium | reverse complement strand
TGTTCTTCTCCTGGCGGGTCAACTACGACAACCAGCGCGACCCCCGGGAGCTGTTGACCCAGGTCCACACCACCTACGAATACCTCGACACCATTGAGCGGATTGAGGAGCTCAACGAGTATTCCAAGTCGATCGGCGAGGGGCCGGTGTCGGTGGCGGTGGACACCGCCATCTCGGTGCCCAACCTGTGGTATCTCCGGGACTACGAGCCCTCTGTCAAATGGACGAACTCCGATTCGGCAGAGCACTTGACCGCCGACTTCGTGCTCCACCTCCCGGCAACCAACATCTTGGGCAACGCCCCCGAGCTGGCCGGCCACCAGACCACCCGCATGCCGCTGAGGGACTGGTGGGCGCCCCAGTTCGAGTCGTACCACGACGGCTGGTTCTCGGGCTGGGCCAAATGGCTGGTGGACCGGGAGGTGTGGAACGAGGCCACGCTGGGAAGCACCGACTTCGACTTGTCGGTGAGCCCGCGGGCTCTCGATCTTGAAGCCCGGATGGGCGCGGGGTAGCGCCTACGAAACGTAGGCCAGGGCCAGGACCACCCGCTCGCCCAGCTCGAGGTCGCCGGACAAGGTCACCAGACCGTCGGCCAGCGCACCGGCGGGGTCGGTTCGGCCGCAGCACAGGGCGTTGTAGGTGTCCACGTCGGTGTGCACCGTTGCGGTGGGGTTGTCGGCTGGGGCTGACGGCTTGGCCCGGCCATCGACCACCGCCACGCCCCGGGGGCCGTCGGCGTCGCCGTCGATGGCGAACACCACCGTGCTGCCATCGGGGGCACCCGCCTTCTTGCCCACCACATAGCCCATGTTGCGGGCGTGCCAGTCGAGGCAGTGCTGGACGGCCGGGCCGCTCAGGTGGCCGGGGATGCCCAGCGCCCGGCGCATGTCCTGCTCGTGGGCCCAGCAGTCGAACACCCGGATGTGCATGAACGTGCGGTACGGGGCGTCGCCGATGGGGGTGAAGCCCACCTCGTCCCACTTCTCGGCGGGCATGGTGCGCAACATCTCCAGACGGCGGGCGCAGATGTCGTTCATCTCAGCCAGCACCTCGGCGCCGGGCCGGGACCGGCGGGGGGCGATCTGGCCCTCGTTGAAGGCGGCGATGCCCTCGAACCCGCCTTCGGAGGCGGGGGGCTCGGGCTTCTCGCCGGCCAGCATCAGCTCTAGGCCCACGATGTGGCTCACCTGATCTCGCACCGACCATCCGGGGCACTCGGTGGGCGTGTCCCACTGCTCGTCGGTCAAAGTTGCGCCCAACTCGGCGATGGAATCCCACACCGCCTCGAGCAATTCGACTACTGGATCGCTCATGCTTGCTCTCCTCCTTGTTCCGACCTGTCGCCGGTCAAGACAATCCGACGGTGAACGAGCGGGTGTCGTGGTCGAGCATGTCCCGCACCGAGTTGGCCACTGGCCCCCGGATGACGCGCCGGGTGCCGGCGAAGGCCTTGAGCGCCAGGCCCTCGGCCAGTCCGGCGGCCTCGCTCATGGCCGCCTGCTCCAACTCGTCCTCGGGCACCACCCAGTCCAAATAGCCGACGTCAACCGCTTCGGCCGGGGAGTAGAGCCGGGCCAACTGAACCGACGAGTGCACATGGCGAGGCGACAACCGGTCGCGGGCCAACGTCACCACCGACGTGGGCAGCACCATGCCGATGGCGGTCTCGTTGAGCCCGATCTTGGTGGGCGTGTCAGCCCCGATGCGCACGTCGCAGCACATGAGCCAGATGGCCCCGGCGGCAAAGGCGTGGCCGGTGCAGGCGGCCACCACGGGGATGGGGAACTCGTACAGTCGCACGAACAAGTCCATTCCGGCACGGAACAGGTTGCTGGCCTCCTCGGGGCCCGCCTGCATCACCTTCAGGTCGAATCCGGCGGTGAATTTGCCGGGGCGGCCGATAAGCACCACCGCCTTGGCCTCTTGTTCGGCCCGGTCGAGCGATTCGTGCAGGGCGGCGATCACCTCGTGGGACAGCACATTCACCTTGCCGTCATCCACTCGGACGAGAGCGACATCGCCGGTCACCTCATAGCTGACCGATGGACTGCTGGTGGCTGACATGGGCGATGAGAATATCGCGACGGTGCTCGGTAGCATCATCGGTTGTGCCAGCGGCCATTTCCGCCCAGGGGCTGCGCCGAACCTACGGCGATGTGGTGGCGGTTGACTCTCTCGACCTCGAAGTAGCCGCGGGGGAGATCTACGGATTTCTGGGACCCAACGGCGCGGGCAAGTCCACCGCGGTGCGGATGCTGTGTACGTTGGCGTCGCTGACCGCGGGGAGGGCCTCGGTGGCGGGCTACGACGTGGTTTCGCAGGGCGATCGGGTGCGCCTCAGCATTGGGGTGGCCCTCCAGGATGCCGCCCTAGACGGCAAGCTCACCGGGCGGGAAACGCTGATGCTGCAAGGCCGCTACTACGGCTTGGAGAAGAGGTCGATCGCCACCCGCATCCAGGAACTGGCCCCATTGCTGGAGATGGATGCCATCGACCGGCGGGTGTCCACCTACTCGGGAGGCATGAAGCGCCGCTTGGACCTGGCCGCCGCGCTGATGCACAACCCCGAGGTGCTGTTCTTGGACGAGCCCACCACCGGGCTCGACCCCATCAGCCGGGCGGTGGTGTGGGAGCAGATCCGGCGCCTGAACCGCGATCTGGGCATGACAATCTTCCTCACCACCCAGTACCTGGAGGAGGCCGATGCCCTCACCCACCGGGTGGGCATCTTGGACCACGGCCGTCTGGTGGCCGAGGGCGTGCCCGATGAGCTCAAGCGCACCGTGGGCTCAGACGTGGTGGTGGCCCGGGTAACGGGCGACCCCGAGGTGGCGGCAGAGGCCATCGGCGGAGTGCCGGGGATCAGCCACATCGAGATCTACGGCAACGAGGTGAGCGCGGCCACCGGCGACGGCGCTTCGGTGATCAGCCCGGTGGCGGTGGCCTTGTCAGCCGCCGGGGTGGAGGTGTTGGACCTGTCAATCCATCCCACCACCCTCGACGACGTGTTCTTGGAGCTCACCGGTGCCCGGATCGAGGTGGAGGAATGAGCGAGGCTGTTCTTGTGGGCCCGCCTGAGGGCGAGGTGATCAGGGCCCGGCCGTCGGGGTTCTTTGGCGACATGGCCTCGGTGTCCAGCCGGGCGCTGCGGCTGTTGCCCCGTGACTTGGAAGCCATCATCCCCGCCATGCTGATCCCGCTGTTCTTCCTGGTGGTCACCATTGGCGCCATCCAGAACCTGGCCAGCGACATGGTCTCAAACATCGACTACAAGGCCTTCCAGCTGCCGGTGGGCATTATGACCGCGGTCACCGGAATGTCCCGGGCCAACTCGCTGGTGATCGACATCGCCGACGGCTACTTCGACCGGCTGTTGATGACCCCGGTCAACCGCTATGCCCTGCTGCTGGGGCTGATGGTGGCCGACTTCACCCTGTTCGTGGTCATGTCGGTGCCGGTGATTGCGGTGGGCTTCGCCATCGGGGTGAGCTTCGGCGCCACCGGGGTGCTGGGCCTGCTGGTGTTCGTGCTGTTCGGAGCGCTGTGGGGTCTGGCCTTCACCGGCTTCCCCTACGCCATAGCGCTGCGCACCGGGAACCCCGCCGCGGTCAACTCCAGCTTCCTTTTGTTCTTTCCCTTCATGTTCTTGACCACCGCCTGGGTGAGCCGCGATGTGATGACCGACTGGCTGGCCGCCATCACCTGGTTCAACCCCATGACCTACGCCCTAGAGGGCATGCGCTCGCTGTTCTCGGGGTGGGACGGCTGGGCGCTGGGCCGGGCGTTGCTGGCCATCGGCGTCATAGGAGTCTTGGCCCAGTCACTGGCCTTCCGGGCGCTGCTGGGCCGCATCCGCCGGGGTTGATTTCTCACTTGATTCAGCGGTTCAGGCCATGGTGGGCGGGGTGAGGCTCGGGTAGGCTGGTGGGCGTGAGCGAAACTGTGGAAGCCCAACTGTTCGAGGTCACCGAAGCGGCCATTGAGAAGGTGCTCGACATCCGGTCGAACGAGGACGATCCCGAAGCCCTCGGCCTGCGCATCGAGATCACCGGCACCAGCGGCGCCGACTACACCTACGACCTGGCGTTCGAGGAGGTGGCCGACTGCACCGAGGGCCACCGGCACATCACCTCCGATGGCCTCACCGTGATGATCCCCGAGGAGTCGGTGGAGAACCTGACTGGCGCCACCCTGGATCTGCCCAACAACCCCATGCAGGGCGGACTGGTGATCCGCAACCCCAACAAGCCCGATCTGCTGGCCGGGGCCGACCTGGAGCTCTCCGGCACAATCCCCGAGCAGCTCCAGCAGCTCCTCGACCAGCACATCAATCCCTCGCTGGCCTCCCACGGGGGGTTCGCCAACCTGTTGGGGGTGGAGGGGCACACCGCCTACATCACCATGGGCGGCGGCTGCCAGGGCTGTGCCATGAGCGCGGCCACCCTGCGAGAGGGGATCACGGTGATGATCACCGAGGCCATTCCCGAGATCACCGAAGTGGTGGACGCCACCGACCACGAAGCCGGCGACAACCCCTATTTCGCCCGGGCCTGAGCCCTCTTTTGCCAATCGCCGCACTGGCGGCATAGGCGTTGTCATCGCGGCCTGGAAGAATGGCGCCATGTTTGATCTGCTGATTCGCCAGGGCACTGTCGTCGACGGGACGGGAGCCGCGCCGGCTGTGGCCGATGTGGCGGTGTCGGAGGGGCGAGTGGCCGCCGTCGAGAGCCGCATCGAAGCTGACGCTGCTGAGGTGATCGACGCCGCGGGCCGCTATGTAACTCCGGGGTTTGTCGACGTCCACACCCACTACGACGGGCAGGCCACCTGGGATCCGATCATGGCCCCCTCGGCGTGGCACGGGGTGACCACGGTGGTGATGGGCAACTGCGGGGTGGGGTTCGCCCCCGCCGACCCCAGCCGCCACGACTGGTTGATCGAGCTGATGGAGGGCGTGGAGGACATACCCGGCGCAGCCCTACATGAGGGGATCACCTGGCGGTGGGAGACCTTTCCCGAGTACCTCGACGAGCTTGAGCGCCTGGGCCGCACCATCGACGTGGCCGCCCAGGTGCCCCACGGGGCGGTGCGGGCCTATGTGATGGGCGACCGGGGGGCCACCACCGAGTCGGCCACCGCGGCGGAGCTGGCCGAGATGGCCCGCATCGTGGGCGAGGGGACGCGGGCCGGAGCGGTGGCGTTCTCCACCAACCGGCTGCCCATGCACACCTCGCTTTCGGGGGTGCCGGTGCCGGGCACGTTCGCCGACCACGAGGAGCTGGCCGCCATCATGGGCGCGCTCGACGGTGAGTCGCTGGTAGAGGTGGTGCCGGCCGGATCGATGGGCGAGGATCCCGACGCCCCCATACGCGAGGTGGAGCTGTACCGGCGACTGAGCCTGGAGACCGGTAGGGCCATCACCTTCACCATGGTGCAGGTACACGTCAACCCCGGCCAATGGCGTGAGCAGATGGACATCGTGGAGCGAGCCAACGCCGAGGGCGCCAAGCTGGTGCCCCAGGTGCAGGGCCGCCCCGGAGGGCTGCTGGCCGGCTGGGACCAGTTCAACCCGTTCAAGAAGCGGCCCACCTATGAGCCGCTTGACGATCTGCCGCTAGAGGAGCGCCTGGTCGAGCTTCGCCGCCCCGAAGTCAGGGCTGCCATCTTGGCCGAGGACATTCCGGGCGACCCGGCCGTCGGCATCCTGCGCCACTCCCTTCACGCCACGTTCCCGTTTGACGGCGGGCCGGTTTTCGAGCCCGACCCGTCGGAATCGGTGGCTGCCATGGCCGACAAGACCGGCGCCGATGTGTTCGGGCTGGTCTACGACCTGATGTGCGAGCGGGGGATGCTCCAGGTGTTCTTCACCGGCTATCGCCACGGCGACCTGGAAGACCTGCGCGAGATGATGGTGCATCCCATGACCGTGGTCGGTTTGGCCGACGGCGGGGCCCATTGCAGCGTGATCTCCGATGCCAGCCTGCCCACCTACATGCTCCAGCACTGGGTGCGCGACCGGCAGCGGGGGCCGAAGCTCTCCATCGCCGAGGCGGTGAAGATGCTCACCTCCGAGCCGGCTGAGCTGTACGGCTTCAACGACCGGGGCGTGCTGGCCACCGGCAAGCGGGCCGACATCAACGTGATCGACCTCGACGCCATGCGCCTGCATCTGCCCGAGGTGGTGGGCGACCTGCCCACCGGCGCCCGCCGCCTGCTGCAATCAGCCGACGGCTATGACGCCACCATCTGCGGCGGTGAAGTGACCTTCAGAGGTGGCCAGCCCACCGGCGCCCGGCCTGGCTCTCTCATCCGCCGCTAGCCAGCGGCATCCACTGCGCTAGGTCGGGGGATGCCATGAGAGGACCGGATTGCCTGGGCCGAAGTGCCCTCGTCCGCGTGGGGCAGCCGACGCCGGAAGCGTGGCAGGGCTGTCGTCGGCTGACGGTCCGAACTGGCGCATTCGACCCTGAGGTGGGCCGGGAGCTGAGGCGGGCCTGGGTGGAGCGCACTGCGCTGGTGGTCGAACTAGACGGCGAGCTGCCCCCGCCCGAGCCGGTGATGCACGCTCTGTGGTGGGAGCTCAAACCGGGTCTGACCATGCCCGCCGAGGTGCTCCGGCACCTGCTGCTTTCCAACACCGTGGATCGGCGCAACCCTGGACAGCCCCGGTTTGAGCCCCAAGAGCGAGCGCTGTCGTTGGGGGCCCGGCCGGCGGAAGCTGGTGAGCCAGGAGATGTGGTGACCGATGCCGGGCCGGTGTGGTGCGATGGGGGGCCATTCGATGTGTTCACCCCCGAGGGGGTCGGGTCCGCAGTGGTTCCAGTGGTGAATCTGGAGGTGGGCAGCCTGGAAACGCTCAGCCCGGCCGTACCCCGGGCCGATCTGGCCGACGACCAGCGGGCCGCGGTCGGCCACCTGGGGGGCGCGGCCAGCATCGTGGCGCCAGCCGGGTCGGGCAAGACCCGGGTGCTCACCGAGCGAGCCCGGTACTTGGTGCGCGATCTCGGCGTTGACCCCAGCGCCGTGTGCCTGGTGGCATTCAACGTGCGGGCCCGGGCCGAGATGCAGGAGCGCACCTCCGATCTAATGGGCTTGGAGGTGCGAACGCTGAACAGCCTGGCCCTGGCCATCTGCAACGGCACCGGTCCGTTCGTGCGACCTCGAGACCACGGCCGGGTGGAGGTGGTGGACGAGAGACAAGTGCGGGATCTGCTGGGCGAGATGGTGCCCCGCAAACGGCGGGCCATGACCGATCAGCTCGCCCCCTGGATTGAGGCGCTGGGCGCGTCCCGGTTGGGTTTGCGCGATCCCGCCGAGGTGGAGCGCGATTTCCATCCCGATGTTCCCGACTTTTCCGAGACCGCCCCCCGCTATGTGAGCCTGCTCGACGCGGAGGGCCTGGTGGACTTCGACCAGCAGATAATGCGGGCCATCGACATCCTGCTGAGCGACCCCGCCGCCCGGGCCGCCGCTCGGCGCACCTGCGGCATTCTGCTGGTGGACGAGTTCCAAGACCTCACCCCTGCGCATCTGCTGTTGGTGCGGCTGCTGGCCGGGCCGAGGGCCGATGTGTTCGGGGTTGGCGACGACGACCAGACCATCTACGGCTACTCCGGTGCCTCCCCGGAATGGCTCATCGACTACCACAAGCACTTTCCCGGGGCGCAACGACACGAACTGCACGTGAACTATCGCTGTCCTCCTGAAGTGGTGGAAGCGGCCTCAAACCTCCTGTCTCACAACCGCCGCCGCATCGACAAGCAGATCACTGCGGCGCCGAATCGGGTAGCGGTCGGCAATGGCGACTCCGGTTCGACCGAATCTGGACCGAGCTCAACGATCACCATCAATAGGGCAGACGACGGAGCGCCGGTGCTTCGCCAGGTGGTCGAGTCGCTCCTTGATGGCGGCGCCCGACCCCAGGATGTGGCTGTGTTGACCAGGGTCAACAGCACGCTGTTGGTGCCCCAGGTTGTTCTGGGAGACATGGGGGTGCCGTCCAATCAGCCCGTGGGCCGCCTGTTCTTGGAGCGCACTGGAGTGGCCGCCGCGCTGGCCTGGCTCGACATCGCCACCGCCTCCGAGCGCGACCTTCCGGCCCGGGCGCTGTCGGACGCAGCCCGCCGTCCGCCCCGGGGTATCTCCCCCCGAGTCATCGAGTGGATCGCCGAGCAGCAGAGCACCTCGCAGATCAAAGCCCTGGCTGGCCGCATCAAAGACGAGCGGTCATCCAAGAAGGTGGGCGAGTTTGCCGACGACGTGGAAATGCTGCGGTCAAGATTCAAAAAGGCAGGCGGAGAAGTCACCACCCGATCCCTGTTGGAGACAGTGCGAGACGAGATGGGCCTCGGCGGCAGCCTCGACACCCGCTTGGACGCATCCCGCCGCTCGGTCGACCGCTCGGCTCACGGCGACGATCTGCGGGCCCTCATCTCGGTAGCCCACCTGCATCCCGACCCGACCGACTTTCGGAGATGGCTGTTTGACCGGCTCTCAGACGGGTTCGAAGGGGAGGGCAGCGGACGCGGTGTCCAGCTGGCCACCGTCCACCGGGTGAAGGGCCGGGAATGGCCCCATGTGATCGTCTACGAGGCATCCAAAGGTTTGATGCCCCACCGCTTGGCCGGCGACCTGGAAGAGGAGCGGCGGGTGTTCCACGTGGCCATCACCCGGTGCTC
>JAJEEH010000090.1 GCA_022821105.1 Acidimicrobiia bacterium | reverse complement strand
CCGCACCGACTACGAGCCCAGCGACGACGGCGCCAGCCTCGTGCTCGAGTTCAGCAGCGGCGCCCACGGCGTGATCGTGGTGTCGGCCGTGTGCTACGAGGACTCGGAGTTCGGCCAGCGCCACCAGTTCGACCTGCACGGTCGCAACGGCACCATCCACGCCCTCAACGACTGGAAGGACCGCCAACAGGTCCTCGCGGCCCGAGACGGTGGCGAACTCGAGGATCAGCCCATCCCCGCCGACATCTGGGGCGGCGCAGCGCGCTCACCGGTGGGCCAGACGTTCCGGGACGTTTTCCGCACTTCCGATGTGCTGGCCCGCGCCTGGGTGTCCGCCATCCGTGACGGCCGACGCGTAGAACCCGATTTCGACACCGGTGCGGCGGTTCAACGAGTAGTCGACGCGGCCGAACTCAGCGCGCGCCAGGCTCGTCGAATAACGGTCGGCGAGATTGCTTGAGACGATGTAATGCAGGCCGCGAGGTCGAGAACACTTTGGGGAGGCGGGGCGCGGTGCTTGTGGAAGGCGTTCGGGGATGCGGCTAGACATGGAAGGCGCGGAATTTTGCCCGCAGCGAGGTCCGACTGGACGACGAGGCCGCGCTGCTGTCGTCGTCTGATCCTGCAGAGGTGCTGAAGGGCCCCACTCCTCGGCTGCTGGACGAATGGCAGAACGCTCCGCGTCTGTGGAGCAGGGTGCGCCGGGAGTGTAATGACCGTCCCGGGCCCGGCCAATTCATCCTCACCGGCTCGGCCGTCCCACAAGACGACGTGACCCGCCATACGGGTACCGGCCGCATCGGCCGGGTGCTGCTGCGGCCGTTCTCGCTGTGGGAGACGGGGGAATCGAACGGAGCGGCGTCGCTGAAGAAGATGTTAGAAGGCAACTCTTCGGAAGGAGGCCAAGCGGCACTTCGTAGACCCCTCTTTGGCCGTCGGCATGATGTGAGCCACCCACGAGCGCCTGCTATCGGACCCCAAGGCCTTCGGTGCTCTGTTCGAGTCGCTTCGCCCCCATCACCGCGCTCGGCCCATGATGGGACCACCGCGGAATTGCGCTCCGCTGCGCGGACGTCTCCGCCGACGAGCTCAGCCCGCTTCACGCCAACGTGAGATTGGCGACGTGATCAACGATGCGTGCGATGACGGTGGGAATCAGGGCGGACCGGAGAGGATACGGGCAATGACCGAGATTTAGGACGAAGCCTCCGATCGCCACTGGAGGATCTTCGCCGAAGTCCCGAGCTCTGCGATTCCGCGAGTTTTCTGGGCCATCGCGGCCATAGACGCCGAGGACATCCGGATGCTGCTGGACTACGGTGCGTTCTCCGGCCCATCGCGTCTCGGGCCGACAGCTGACGCGATAGCCCGCAGCACTGCGCGCGCCTGCACCCTGCCGTCACTACCCACGCCTCAACGACCCCCTGCTCCTGGGGCAGATCAAGGGCGGCATCCAGGCGATGCTGCTCGGGCACCGAGTTCTGGAGCGTTACTCAAAGTAATAACGCAACTCTAACTCTCAGACGTTTCCGAGTTCAGAGGCCATTTCTTGGTCTGGCAGTGGCACTTCAAAACTACGGGCGGGCTTGGTAGATGATGTTGGCGTTGGTCTCGGTGACTCGCTCGAAGCTGGAGTAGCCGGCGGCGGTGAAGACCTCTCGCATGGCGGCTTCGCCGGCCTGGGCGCCCAGCCCCAATCCCACTGGTTGGGCCAGAGAACACGGGGTGCAGAACACTGCGGAAGCGCCATATGACGTGGCCGCCATGGGGTTCTCGGTCAGGTTGTGGACATGGCCGTCGAGGGCGAACGGCTCCACCATGAGCACCGAACCGCCTTCGGCCAGCTGGCTGCGGGCGTGGGCGGCGATGCCTACCGGGTCGCCCATGTCGTGGAGGCAGTCCAAGAAGAAGATCACGTCGAAGGTGCCCTGGTAGCCCTTGGAGTCGGCCACTTCGTAGGAGGCGTTGGTGAGTCCGGCTTCGGCGGCCAGTTCTCTGGCCTGGTCGATGGATGGGCCGTGGAAGTCGATCCCGGTGAAGTGCGACTCGGGGTAGGCCGAGGCCAGGATCTGCACCGAGTCGCCGCAGCCGCAGCCCACATCGGCGGCGGTGGCCCCGGCGCGGAGCAGCTCGTCGATCCCGTCGGCGGCGGGGATCCACTCGTTGGCCAGGTACATCTCGTACTGGGGGCGAAAGAACCGGGCGGTGGAGGTGAACAGACAGGGGTGGTGATCGCCCCAGGCCAAACCGCCATCGCCCCGGAAGGCTTCGAGGATGTCGTCCATGTCGGCGAACATGGCCCGGAACATGCCGATGCCCCCGGCCAAGAACGCGGGGCTCACCTCCCAAGCCAGCACCGCGGCGGCATCATCGGTCAACCGGAACGTGACGTCGTCGTCGCCCTGGCCGTCGATCTCCACCAACTCGACCGCGGCCTGCTGGCGCAGCCACTCGGTGACCAGGCGGGGATTGCAGCCGGTAGCTTCGGCCAGAGCGTCCGCGGTCATCGGCCCCGCCCCCGCCATGGCCTGATACAGGCCCAGCTCGTCGCCGATGTGGACCATGGCCATGGTGGTGGCCCCGGCCATGTGGGTGGCCACCTCCCCGGCTATCTCGGTTACCCGCTCAATGTCGATGTCCATGTCAGTTCCTTCGCGGTGATGTACCGGCTGGAACTCTAGGCGGTTGGGCTAAGTGGAATAGCGGCCAGTGGTGCGGCGCTTCCAGCCGGCGGCGCCAATGTTGCCGCCGTCCACATGGATGGTTGTGCCGGTCACGAATCGGGACATGTCCCCGGCCAGATACACGATCGAGGCGGCGCAGTCGTGAACCGAGCCGCCCTCCAGCCACGGCTGGGGGGCCAACTGCGACCTCTCGTCGGTGCTCTCGTCGCCGAGCATGCGCTCGCCCTCGGTGGGGATCACATCGGGGGCGATGCAGTTGACCCGGATGCCGGCCGGCGCCAGCTCCAGCGACAGGCTCATGGTCAGGTTGGCCTGGGCCGCCTTCATCGCCGAGTAGATGGAGAAGCCGGGACCGGCCCGATGGGCCTCGATGGAGGTGACGTTGATGATCGACCCGCCGTCGCTCATCAGCGGAATGCAGCCCCGGATGAAGCCGGTGACCTGGGTGAAGTTCTCGGCGATGAGCGCGGCCTCGCCTTTGGGGTTGATGTCGGCAAACGGGGAGTTGAACGTGCCCCCGGCGTTGTTCACCAGCACGTCCACCCGGCCGTAGGCCTCGCCCACCTCGGCCAGCCAGGCGTCTCGGGGCTCGGGATGGCGCACGTCGAACAGCCCGGTCACACAGCGGCGACCCAGCGCCTCCACTGCGGCGGCGGTGCGGGCCATATCGTCGGCCTCCCGGTCGCAAATGGCCAGATCAGCACCGAAGCGGGCCAGCGCCACCGCGGTGGCCGCTCCAATTCCCCGAGCGCCGCCGGTGACGATGGCCACCTTGTCGGTGAGCAGCACGCTAGACGGATCCAACACGTTGTCATCGCTCCAGATGGGTGGCTTATCGCTCTCGAGGCCGCCCAAGGTCCATTCCCAATCGGTCATACTCCCACCCCCACTGCGGAACCGATTCCAAATGTGATAGCGGCCGCCGCAGCGGCAATGACCAACTGGCGGAGCGAACCCCGCACAATCGACCGGTCGGTGGCCAGGGCCAGCGCACCGCCCACCAGCACTGCGCCCACCACCCCGAGCAGGATCGACCCCACGATGGCGCCGTTGCCGCCGGTGAAGAACCAGGGCAAAAGCGGCAGCACCGCGCCGATGGCGAAGGCAATGAACGAAGATGTCGCCGCGAACACCGGGTTGCCCAGCTCGTTGGGATCGATGCCCATCTCCTCCCGGGCGTGGACCTCCAGTGCCTTCTCCGGATCCTCCATGATGTTGGCCGCCATCTCCCTTGCCGTGTCCGGGTCCACCCCACGGGATTCGTAGATCTCGGCCAACTCCTCCACCTCGTGCTCCGGGTTGCGAGCGTGCTCCCGCCGCTCCATCTCCAACTCCCGCTCCAACAGCTCTCGCTGGGCCTGCATGGAGATGTACTCACCCGCGGCCATCGACACCGCCCCGGCGATCAGCCCGGCCAAACCGGCAATTCGCACCAGCTCTTGGCCCGAACTGGCCCCGGCCACCCCCAAGATCAGCGCCACATTGGACACCAGGCCGTCGCTCACCCCGAACACCGCCGCCCGGTATCCGCCCCGAGTCACATTGCGGTGATGGCCCTCACCGAGATGCCCCGAACCGCTGGGCTTTCTTGCAAACACAACCTCAACCTACCGTTTGAAGGGGCGCATTGGAGGTGTATGGTAGAAAAATAAATTCAGTTCTACCATGAGAGAATTTCAATGAGTCTCAATATCAAGAATGAGGAGACGTGCCGACTGGCCAGCGAGTTGGCCAATCTCACCGGCGAAACCATGACCGGCGCCATCACCGTGGCCCTGCGAGAACGACTCGAACGCGAACAGCGCAGCCGCAGCGTTGAAGAACGCATGCAAGCGATAGAGGCCATTGCGGAGCGCTGTTCCAAGCTTCTTCGACCGGGGCCATCAGCAGTGGAACACGGCGACTTCTTGTACGACGAGCATGGGATTCCAAAATGATTGTGGACACATCAGCGGTGCTGGCCATCCTCCTCAAAGAGCCCGATTTCGTGTACTACAACAGAGCGGTAACGGAAGCCGAGCGCTGCCTCATGTCGGCTGCGAATTTCTTTGAGACCTCCATGGTGCTGGAAGCTCGTACCGGTATCGCCGCTGGCCATGAACTCGACCTCTTCATCGAAGAGGTTCCAATACAGATCATTGCGGTCACGCCCGAGCATGCCCAAGCCGCTCGCCGCGCCTGGCGGCAGTTCGGCAAGGGCAACCACCCCGCGGCGCTGAACTTCGGCGACTGTTTTTCTTACGCCCTGGCCAAGGAGACCCGAGAACCACTGCTGTTCAAAGGCAACGACTTCGCGCTGACCGACGTCAAGACTGCGTAGTACGGCGAACGGCCACGATCAGGCCCCGCCGCGGGGGGCCAGCACTTCTTGTTCGTCGCCGTCGGCCCGCACCACCCAATTGTCGCCGCGGCGGAAGACCTCGGCATCGCCCACGCTCAGGTCGTCGCCCGCTCTGACCCAGCTCGCCGCTTGGCTCATGGCCACTTCTACTAGTCCCGCCCGACCTGCGGCCAGGGCCTCGGCTGCGGCTCGGCACGCCACCAAACCGGCGATTGGGTCAGCGGCCGCGTCGCCGACGAACCAGGGCAGTCCGCCAGCCGGGTCCGGCAGCCATAGTCCCCCGCTCACCGCGGCGTCGTCGCCGAATCCGGCGCGGTTGTCGCCGTGGCCGGAGATCGACACCCACACCAGCCCGGCGCTTTCGGCCACCTCCAGTTGGTGGATACCCCAGTTGGCCCACACTCGGGGCCGCAAACCGTCGACCACCACGGCCGATTCCCGGCACAGATCCTGGAACCGGCGGCGTCCGTCCTCGGACCCCAGGTCGACGACCGTTTCCTGCTTGCCCTGGTTCAACCGCTCGTAGAACGCTGGCGAGCCATATCGGGCGCCGTCGGGGCGGCCTGGTGCCTCTACCTTCAGCACTTCGAATCCGAAGCCGCCCAGCAGCGAGGCGCACAGCGGCCCGGCCCAAAGCGAGCTCACGTCCAGCACCAGCTTGCGCTCTGGCGCAGCTGGTCCGGCGTCGGTGAACCGGCAGGGTTCGGCCGGAGGCGAAGGTCGGGTGGCCTCTCCCACCGCCAAGCCCAGCCATTCGGCCCGCTCCAACAGTTCGGCCACCGGCCATTCTCGCACCCCCGCGGCCACTGCGGCCCATATGTCGTCTTCGGAACCATCCAACTCCAGCCAGGCGGGAACCGCTTCGGTGTCGCTGGTACGGGCCAGCGACACTGCCAACACGCCGTCGGCTGCCGCCACCATGCGGCATGCGCCCCCCACCGACACAGAGCCCCTTCGACCACGGCCCACCAGTGCCGCCCGCTCTCCCAGAAAGCCAGCGGCGTCGCTCCTCAGCGGTTGGCCGCACAGCCCCGCAATGTCGCCCACCACCCCGTCGAGCCGCTCCACCCAGCGCCCAGAGGCCACCGCCGGAGGCCCGTGCTCGGGTCCGCTCAGGCCCATCAGGCCCGACTCGGCCCAAACCAGCGCCGGATGGCGGCCGCTCAAGGTTGACTCCATCACTAACGCAGTTTGTACCTGTTGAGTCTGACGGGAAAAGATTGGAGGACATCTTTCGGGAGGTAGGGATGGACCTGAAACCGGGTAGCCGCCTCAAGAGCTCGGTATGCGATACCGAGCTCATCGTGGTCAAAGCACCAAGCGGCGACGTGGACATCACTTGTGGCGGCGCGCCGATGGCCGATCCGGCCGACGCGGAGCGCAATGGCGAGGTTGCCGCCGGTGCTGGCGATGGCACGGCGCTGGGCAAGCGTTATGTGAACGAAGACGAGTCCCTCGAGGTTCTGTGCACCAAACCGGGAGACGGCTCTCTGGCGCTGGGGGGCACTGCCCTCGGCCTGAAAGAGGCCAAGCCCCTCCCCGCCTCCGACTAGTCAGGCCATAGCGACATAGCCCCATGAATCTGATGATGCTGCTGGAGATGGCCTCCAGCGGGTTCGGCGACCGCACCGCGGTCGGATCCCAAGGGCGGGGTATCACCTACGAGCAGCTCTTCCAGCGCGCCGGGGCCACCGCCATGCGCTTCCGCGAGGCGGAGATCGACCGGGTCAGCATGGTGGACGTGAGCAGCGAGGCTCTGCCCATCGCCCTGTTCGGCTCGGCCTGGGCCGGGGTGCCGTTCGTCCCCCTCAACTACCGCCTGACCGTTCCCGAGCTGCGCCATCTGGCCTCAGAGGTGGCTCCGTCGGTCACGGTGTGCAACGACGATGCCGTGGCCGCCATCGGCGACCTCGACGGCGTGAGGGCCGTTGTGCGGCCCGACTTCTTGGCCCAGTGGGCCGAGGGAAGCGCCCCCGACAGCGACTGGAACGTGGATCCCGAGGAAATCGCCATCCTCCTCTACACCAGCGGCACCACCGGCGCCCCCAAGGCTGCGGTGCTGCGCCATCGGCATTTGGTGTCGTACATCATCGGCTCGGTGGAGTTCATGGGGGCGGGCGAAGACTAGGCCACCCTGGTGTCGGTGCCGCCCTACCACGTGGCCGGCATGGCCGCGATCTTGAGCTCGGTGTACGCCGGGCGCCGCATCGTGCAACTGCCCAATTTCGACGCCGCCGACTGGGTGAATTTGGTCCGGACCGAAGGGGTCACTCACGCCATGGTGGTGCCCACCATGCTGGCCCGCATAGTGGACCACATAGAAAACATCGGGGGCGGGCTGCCCTCTCTACGGGCCCTCTCCTACGGCGGCGGCAAGATGCCCGCGCCGGTGATCGCCCGGGCCCTGGATGTGCTGCCCGGCACCAACTTCGTGAACGCCTACGGCCTCACCGAGACCAGTTCCACGGTTGCCGTGCTCGGACCCGAGGAACACCGTGAGGCCCATCGATCCGAAGATCCCGCCGTGCGGGCGCGCCTGGGCTCGGCGGGCCAGCCGCTGCCCGCCATCGAGGTGGACATCCGCGACGAGGAGGGCAACCCGGTGGCCACCGGCACCTCCGGTGAGATCTGGGTGCGGGGCGAGCAGGTTTCCGGCGAGTACCTGGGGCGGAACTCCCGAGTGACCCCCGACGGCTGGTTCCCCACCAACGACGGAGGCTCGCTCGACGCCGACGGTTACCTCTACGTGGAGGGCCGCATCGACGACATCATCGTGCGGGGCGGCGAGAACATCTCCCCTGGCGAGATCGAAGACGTGCTGTTGAGCCACCCGTCGGTGGCCGACGCCGCCGCCGTCGGCGTGCCCGACGAGCAGTGGGGCGAAGCGGTGGCCGCAGTGGTAGTGCCGGCCAAGGGTCAAACAGTAGACATCGCCGAGCTCCAAGAGTTCGTGAAGTCCCAGATGCGGTCGTCGCGCACCCCCGACTGCATCGAGGTGCGTGATGAACTGCCCTACAACGAGACCGGCAAACTCCTGCGCCGGATCCTGCGCGAAGAGCTGGCCGAAAGCCGCTGATTCCCGCCCGCGCTAGTCTGCGGTCACTCAGTAATGGCTGCGCCAATCCAGACCACGGGCCTGGCTGAGGCCCTCGAACTCCTGTCCTATCCCTACGCCGGGGAGGACTTGGGTCTGGCTGACTGCCCGGTGGTCCTCGTTGAGCTCACCGCCGCCGACATCTCCCAATGGCCCAGCGAAGAGTCGGCCAGCCTGATCAAGAGCACCCCGGCAGTGATGGCCGCCTTGGTGCCCGCCAACCACGACTCCGCCGACGCGGCGAAGCTGGCCGAGCACTGCGCCGCCTTCGACATCGTGCTGGCCCCCGGCGACCTCCCCATCCCGGTATCCGTGCCCGCCGACGAGATTAATCAGATCACCGCCGCGGCCACCGCATCGCCAGCCGCGGCGGTGGCCTTGGTGCAACTTCTGCGTCTGAGCGAAGGCCGATCCACCGCCGATGGGCTGGTGGCGGAGTCGCTGGCCTACTCCACCCTCCAGTCCGGCCCCCAGTTCCAGGGTTGGCTGGCCAGCCAGCCCACTCGACTGGTTCCCTCCAACCCCGAACCCGCGGTGCGGGCCGAGCGCACCGGCTCCACCCTGCGTCTCACCTTCAACCGGCCCGAACGCCACAACGCTTTCAGCGCCGAGATGCGCGACGGCCTGGTCGAGCAGCTCCGGGCCGCATGGGCCGACCCCAGCCTGGATGGCATCGTGCTCGACGGTGCCGGGCCCACCTTCTGTTCCGGCGGCGACTTGGCCGAGTTCGGCACCACCCCCGACCCGGGCACCGCCCATCGGGTCCGCTCGGTGCGCAGCGCCGCCTTCTGGATCGACCGGCTGGCGGCCAAGACCCGGGCCATCGTCCACGGCACCTGCGTGGGGGCGGGCGTGGAACTGCCCGCCTACGCCCACGACGTGGCTGCCCACCCCGACACCACCTTCCGCCTGCCCGAGGTGGCCATGGGCCTGGTGCCCGGCGCGGGCGGCACCGTCAGCATCGCCCGCCGCATCGGCCGCCAGCGCCTCGGCTACTTCGCTCTCACCAACACCGAGATCGACACAACCACCGCCCTGGCCTGGGGCCTCATCGACCGCATCGAGGGCTAGCCGCTAAAACAAGCTGGGGATGCCTAGCTCGGTTCCTCCGGTGACGGGAAGGGTGGCGCCGGTGATGTAGGCGGCTTTGGGGGAGGCCAGGAAGAAGATGGCGTGGGCCACGTCTTCGGGCTCGCCCATGCGGCCCAGCGGATAGCGGCGGCCGAAGTCGTCCTTTTCCTCGGGGGTCATCGAGGCGGTGAGGTGCATGGTGTCGATGGGGCCGGGGGCCACGGCGTTGACCCTCACGTTGGGGGCGTACTCGGCGGCCAAGTCCCTGGTCATGGCGATCACCCCGGCCTTGGCCGAGGCGTAGGCCACGTGGGGGGTGGTGAACCGCAGGGCGGCGATGGAGGCCACGTTCACCACGCTGCCGCCGGCCTCGGCCAGCGCCGGATAGGCCCGGCGGGTCAGCAGGAAGAACGACCGCAGGTTGGTGGAGAGCTGGTCGTCCCACTCCTCGGGGGTGATCTCGGAGGTGGGCTTGAGCACCCAGACCCCGGCATTGTTCACCAGCACGTCGATTCGGCCGTAGGACTCCAGGGTGTCGTCGATGATCGCGTGGGCATCGTGGGTGTCGCCCACGTCGCCGCCCAGCCGAAGCGACAGGCCCTCCACCGCTTCCAGTGCCTCCACGTCGCGGTCGGCGCCGACAACCACCGCTCCGGCGTCGGCAAACAGCGCCGCGGTGCTACGGCCGATCCCCCGAGCCGCCCCGGTGACGATCACCACCTTGTCGGCAAACTCGGTCATGGCGCTGCTAGAGCCGCTCGATGATGGTGACGTTGGCCTGGCCGCCGCCCTCGCACATGGTTTGCAGCCCGTAGCGGCCGCCGGTGCGCTCCAGCTCGTTCAGCAGGGTGGTCATGAGCCGGGCTCCGGTGGCCCCCAGCGGGTGGCCCAGGGCGATGGCCCCGCCGTTCACGTTGACCTTCTCGTGGGGCACGTCGTGCTCGCCCATCCAGGCCAGTACCACCGAGGCGAAGGCCTCGTTGCATTCGAACAGGTCGATGTCGTCGATGGTCATGCCGGTTCGGGCCAAGGCGTACTCGGTGGCCGGGATGGGGCCGGTGAGCATGTAGATGGGGTCGGCGCCCCGCACCGACAGGTGGTGGAAGCGGGCCCGGGGCTTCAACCCGTGATCGGCCACCGCCTGTTCCCCGCAAATCAACATGGCGCAGCCCGCGTCGGAGATCTGACTGGACACCGCGGCAGTCAGCCGCCCGCCCTCGATCAGGGTGGACAAGCCGGCCATCTTCTCTAGCGTGGTGCCCCGCCGGATGCCCTCGTCGAACTCCAGGCCGGCCAGGGGCAGGATCTCATTTTCGAATCGGCCCTCGTCGGTGGCGGTAGCGGCCCGCTCGTGGCTGGCCAGGGCGAACTCCTCCATCTGCTCCCGGCTGATGTCCCAGTGCTCGGCAATCATCTCCGCCCCCCGGAACTGCGAAACCTCCTGGGTGCCGTAGCGGTCCACCCAGCCATCAGAGCCGGTGAAGGGATCGGGATCGGTCACCCCCACGTGCTCGGCCACGGTCATGGCCGCGCCAATCGGGATCATGCTCATGTTCTGAACGCCGCCGGCCACCACCATGTCGTTCACACCGGCCATCACCGCTTGGGCCGCGAAGTGCACGGCCTGCTGAGCCGACCCGCACTGGCGGTCGATGGTGGTGCCGGGCACGTGCTCGGGCAGCCCGGCGGCCAGCCAGGCGGTGCGGGCGATGTCGCCGGCCTGGGGGCCGAGGGCGTCCACACAGCCGTACATCACGTCGTCCACCGCGGCCGGGTCGACACCGGTGCGGTCGAGAAGCCCAAGGATGGGATGGGCTCCCAGATCAGCCGGATGGATCTCCGACAGGCTGCCGCCCCGTCGTCCCACCGGGGTGCGGACCGCGTCGATGATGTATGCCTCAGCCATGGCTGCTCCTCTTTCCGATACTTGAAATCATCGCGGCTCCCGGGGCAGGCCGAGAACCCGCTCGCCGATGATGTTGCGCTGAATCTCGTTCGATCCGGCGTAAATGGTGTGGGATCGGCTGTATAGAAAAGTGCGCTGCCAGGAGTCCAGCGAGTAGTCCTCGCTGTCGGCGACCGCTACCGCCATGCCATCCGCCCCCCGCACCCCCACCATCAGCTCGCCCAGGGACCGATGCCAGTTGGACCACAGCAGCTTGCCGATGGACATCTCCGGTCCCGGCACCCCGCCGGCGTCCACCACCGTCAGCATCCGCAGGTTGTTGTAGCGCATGATCTCCAACGTGGCGTAGGCCCGGGCCAGCTCCTGGCGGACCACCAGATCGCCCGCGGTGCTGTTGGCCTGGGCCTCGGCCAACAGCGCGTCCAACTCCTGGCGAAAGTAGGTCTGCTGGCCCAGCGTGGACGCCCCCCGCTCGAAGGCCAGCGTGCCCATGGCCACCTCCCAGCCCCGGCCCACTTGTCCCACCACTAGATCGGCGTCGGTCACCGCATCGTCGAAGAAGACCTCGTTGAACTCGGTTCCCCCGGTTATCTGCACGATGGGGCGAATCTCGATACCGGGCTGGTCCATGGGCACCAGCAGGTAGGAGAGCCCGGCGTGGCGGGCGGAATCGGGGTCGGTGCGGCACACCACGAAGCACCAGTCGGAATACTGGGCCAGCGAGGTCCAGATCTTCTGCCCGTTCACCACCCACCGATCGCCGTCGAGCACCGCTTTGGTGCCCACGTTGGCCAAATCCGAACCGGCATTGGGCTCGGAGTAGCCCTGGCACCAGAACTCCTCGCCCGACAGGATCGGCGGCACAAACCGCTCCTGCTGCTCGGGCGTGCCGTAGGCCACCAACGTCGGCCCCAACAGCGTGACGCCCATGTTGGGCAGCCGCCCCGGCGCCCGAGCCTCCACATAGGTCTGGTGGAACAGCACCTGCTCCGACAAGCTGCACTCCCGGCCCCCCAAATGAGCCGGAAAGTCGATTCCGAGCCAGCCTCCCCCGGCCAGTTCCCGCTCCCAGGCAATCTGCACCTCCGCAGGAATGTCCTCCTGACCCATGCCCCCCCGGCCCCGCAGCTCAGCGAAGTCCCCCACCAAGTGCTCCTCCAGCCAGGTCCGCACCTCGTCGCGAAAATCCCTCTCTGCGGGGGTCAGATCAAAGTCCATCTGCCGAAAATCTACCGGCGGGCAGTTGGATTGGACGACCCGCCGTCCAGGTCGGGCACCCTCTAGCGTCAAGGCCCATGGGAATGACCCTTCAATGGTGAACAACCCATTGGGAGGTGCCGGTAGCCTTGGCTACGGTGAACTGGTGGGCGAAACCGAGCGGGTTGGGTCCCGTGTGGGAACGCGGGCCAACGAACAGGAGGAAGGGGCGGACGTGACGACGACGAAGATGGTCTACTGGCAAGAGGACGAATGTTGGCTCGGGTACCTGGAGGAGTTCCCCGACTATTGGACGCAGGGAGAGACGTTGGACGATCTTAAGCAGCATCTGCGGGACATCTACGCCGACCTGACGAGCGGCAAACTGCCGGGGGTACGCCGGGTCACTGATCTCACACTGGCATGATTGCCACACCCCGGCATGAAGCGGGTTGACCTAGTCAAGCGGATCCAAGCGGCAGGTGCCGTCCTGGTTCGGCACGGCTCAAAACACGACTGGTACCGCAATCCAGCAACCGGTGCCTAACAGCCCGTACCTCGCCACCGAGAAATCAACGAACGACTGGCCAGACACATCATCAAAGAACTCAGCAAGCCTGAAGACTGACGGGCCTTTGCAGCTGGGAGGATTAGGCCTCCTCCGCCCGTACCCGGATGGTGTGCCAGCCGGTGGCGCCGTCGGGGGCGGGGTTGCTGATCTCGGAGGTTTGGGTGGTGTTGGTGCCGTCGGTGGCCCGCACTCGCACTTGGTGCTCGCCGGGGGTGGCGTTCCAGGTCACCATCCACTGGCGCCAGGAGTTGATGGTGGTCTCCCGGCTGAGCTCGGCCTCCACCCAATCCTCGTCGTTCACCTGCACTTCTACCTTCTCGATGGCCCGGCTGGGGGCCCAGGCCACGCCGGCAATCGCCGTGGGACCGGGGTCGATGGTGGAGTCCCGGCGGGGCACGTCGATGCGGGACTGGGTCTTGATCGGCCCCTCCTTCGACCAGCCGCGGGGAATCCAGTAGCCGTCGAACGCCTCCCAGGTGGTGAGCTCGATGTCCGACAGCCACTTGGTGGCCGACACGTAGCCGTAGAGTCCGGCCACCACCAGCCGGGCGGGGAAGCCGTGGGAGATGGGCAGCGGCTCGCCGTTCATCTGCACGGCCACCATGGCCACCCTTCCGTCGAGTGCCACCGCGGTGGGAAAGCCCGCCGTCCACCGGTCCACCGAGCGGCCCACAATCTGGGTGGCCCTCGGCTGCACCCCGGCCTGGTCCAACACGGTTGCCAGCGGGACGCCAACCCACTCGGCGTTGCCCACCAAGCGGCCCCCCACGCGATTGGACACACACGACAGGGTCACTTGTTCTCGAACCAGGCCCAGATCGAGCAACTCGTCGAAGCTGATCTCCACCTCCCGGTCCACCATGCCGTGGATCCGCAGCGACCAGTCCGCCGGATCGATCTGGGGATAGGAGAGTGCGGTGTCAATCAGGTAGAAGTCCTCGTTGGGGGTGATGAGCGGGGCTATCCCGGCGATGTAGTCGAAGTTGGGCTCCCTCGCCGGCTCGGCGGTGACCGAGGGGGTGGGCTCAGCGGTGGGATCGGCCGTTGGATCGGCTCCCGGCTCGGCCGTGGCCGTTGCCTCCGGCGTAGCCCCTGGCGCGGCATTCGATTCGGCGGAATCTGACCCCGCCTGTGGGGTGGGAACCGGAGTGGTTTGGGCAGTCGGCGTGGCAATAGTGCGTCCTTGGAGGGCTTCGGCAACCCCCTCACGAGCTCCCTCCACGGTGTCGCGCCGCCGCAGCCACCGCCCGAGCAGGCCACCAGCCAGCGATGCCCCGGCCATGATGCCCACCGCCCCCACGAAGCGGCGCCGGTCGTTGAAACGGCCCCGGCCAACCATCGGCACCGGTTGCGCTTCGGCATCGGCAGGCTCCTCCCCTCCGGCAAACCGGGAGAAGAGAGCCAGCGCGTAAAGGCTCATGAACACCGCAATGCCGAAAGCGCCCGAAAGCAGGCCCGACATCCAACCCAAACCATCGCTGGACAGCGGGTTGCGGGCCGCGGCCCACCCGCCGACTACGGCGAAAACCACAAGTCCGGCGGGCATCACCCACCAGCGCTTGCGAGAAGGCCAACCCAGCACCGCACCCAGCAGAATCGACACGATCACGATGCCCCACACCAGCGCCGGCTTCTGCGCGCTGCCCAGGGTGTCGATGGACCAGCGGGCGATGAAGCCAGGGGTGATGTCCACGATCTCCTCGGCCACCGAGACCACCAGCGACGGGATCTTGCGGCTCAGCCCCGACAGGATCTCGCTCAAGCCCAACGCGGCCCC
>JAJEEH010000160.1 GCA_022821105.1 Acidimicrobiia bacterium | reverse complement strand
GCGCACCGGGATGTTGTGCAGGTTGGGGGCGTCGGAGCTGAGCCGGCCGGTGCGGGCCACCGTCTGGTTGAAGGTGGCCCGGATGCGGTTGTCGGGCTCGAGCCCCACTGCGGCCACCAGCCCCTCGCCATAGGTGGAGCGCAGCTTCTCCACCTCCCGATAGTCCAGCAGCTCTCCCACCACCGGGTGCTCGCCCCGCAGCTTCTCCAAAGTGGCGGCGTCGGTGCTGTAGGCACCGGTCCGGGTCTTCTTCTGGGGCGGCAGCCCCAGCTTGTCGAACAGCAGCTCGCCGACCTGTTTGGAGGAGTTCACATTGAACTTCCCCCCGCCGGCCGCATCGATCACCGACGCCCGAAGCCGCTCGGCGTCATAGGCCAGCTGGTCTCGCAGACGGGTCAAGCCCTCCACATCCACCCCGATGCCCACATGCTCCATGCGGGCCAGCACCCGTACCAGGGGCACCTCCATGTCGTCGTTCAAGTCCCGCAGTCCCTGGGCATCCAACGCCGCCAACAGGGGCTGGGCCAAATGGGCTACAGCCAGGGCTTGGAGCCCAGCCTGCATCGACTCCTCCACGGATTCGCCGGATTCGTCTCCGAACAGTCGGCCCTCCTCGGACTGTTCGGCCATCGGGAGCTCCATCAACGTATGGGTGCGCATCAGGTCGTCCAGCTCATAACGGCCGCTGGCCGGATCCAGCAGATAGGCGGCTATCCGGGTGTCCAGCACCAGCCCGGTGGCATCTATCCCCCTCGACAACAGCCACAACACGAGCGGCTTGGCGTCGTGGGTGATGAAGCGACTTCCCGCGCCGAAGAACCCGGCCAGGGCGCCGTGCCCCGATTCCTCCAGCAGGTCGGACGGCACCCATATCGCCTTGCCTGCTTCGAGGTCGGCGGCCAGGGCGAGGCCCAGCAGCCGTCGGCGGTGGGGCTGGCCGGGATCGAGCGGTTCGCCCCAAGCCGGCGCCAGCGCCACCGAGTCCGAGGCAGCCAACAGGCCAGTCAGCGCATCGGCCGCGGCCTGCGCGGTCGCCAAGGTGTCCACGGTGGCTTCCACTGTGCCCGCGCCGCTTTCGGCGCCTCCCAGATCAACGCCCAGAACGTCGGCCACGAACTCGCCGAACCTGCGGAACTCCAAGAAGTCGAACAGCTCTTTGACCTCGGTGGGATCAGGCTGGCCGAAGCCCAAGTCGTCCACGCCCACCTCCAAGGGGACGTCTCGCAGCAACTCCATCAGCTCCAGGTTCATGACAACCCGCTCTTGGGCCTCGCCCAGGTTCTCTTGAAGCTTGGGGGTCTGGTCCTCCAGGTGTTTGTACAGCTCGTCGATGCCGCCGTAGGCATTGATCAGCTTGGCCGCGGTCTTCTCCCCCACTCCGTTCACACCGGGAAGGTTGTCGGAGGGGTCGCCCCGCAGTGCGGCGTAGGCCACATAGTCGGAAGGCTTCACCCCGGTGCGCTCCTCGATCCCGGCCTCGTCGTATAGGGCGTAGTCCGACACCCCCCGCTTGTTGTAGAGCACCCGAACGTGAGGATCCTCCACCAGCTGGTAGGCGTCGCGGTCGCCGGTCACCACGATCACGTCCTGGCCCCGGTCGCGGGCCTGGGTGGCCAAGGTGGCGATCACATCATCGGCCTCCACCCCGGCGTGCTCCACTGCGGTTATCTGGAGGGTGTCCACCAGCTGGCGGACCAGCCCCATCTGCTGTCGGAGAGTGTCGGGGGTCTCGCGGCGATTGGCCTTGTAGCTGGAGATCCGATCGTGGCGGAATGTGGGCTCGGGCCGGTCGAAGGCCACCGCCACCCGGTCGGGACGGTGGTCGCGCAGCAAGGTCAACAGCATCATGGTGAAGCCGTACACCGCGTTGGTCACCTGACCGCTGGCGGTGGTCATGTCCTCAGGCAGTGCGAAAAAGGCCCGGTAGGCCAGCGAGTTGCCGTCGACCAGCATCACCGTGCCCGAGTCGCCGGAAGCCGAGCCGGTATCAGCCATCTTCAGCCCCTCCCACCAGCTCCTTCAGCTGGTCGGGACTCATCTCGACGATCTCAGCGGCCACGTCGGCCATGGGCCGGCGCTCCCCCATGGCCTGGTGCTGGATGTGGCTGTAGGCATCGGCCTCCGACATGGAGGCGACGTCCATCAGCCGTCCCTTGGCCCGGTCGATTGCCTTGCGGGCCTCCAGCCGGGCCTCGGCCCGCTCGACTTGGTGGTTGAGCGCCACCAGCTCTTTGAACCGCACCAGGGCAACCTCCACCGCCGGCACCAGTTCGGCCCGCTCGAAGGGCTTCACCAGATAGGCCAGCGCCCCGGCGTCGGCCGCCCGGGCGATCAGGTCCCGCTGGCTGAACGCGGTGAGCAGCAGCACCGCGCAGAGCCGCTCGTCGCGGATCTGGCCGGCGGCGGTGATCCCGTCGGTGCCCGGCATCTTCACGTCCAAGATGGCCACGTCGGGGCGCTTCTCCCGCACCAGATCCAGCACTTGGTCGCCCCGGCTGGTCTCGCCCACCACCACATAGCCCTCCTCTTCGAGGGTCTCCCGCAAATCCAGGCGGATAATGGCCTCGGCCTCGGCCCGAACGATCCGCCCTGGATCGGAGGACGGTGGGGAGGCTGGTTGGTCCGACGGGGCAGACATCG
>JAJEEH010000220.1 GCA_022821105.1 Acidimicrobiia bacterium | reverse complement strand
ACCGCCGTGGCCGTGTCCACCACCGGCCGGTCGTACTCCCACGGCCGCATCAACCTCATAGCGCAAGGCCCGGGCCGCTTCTGGGTGACCTTGGACTCCATGACCATCGAGAAGTTCTTCGCCGACCCCCACAGCGCGCTCCCCACCACATCGCAAGGCACCATTCCAACGACCCCTGAGCCGGTAATCGAGCCTCCGTCCCAACCGGTACACCCCGAGGACTCCATCCGCGTCCACCTGAGCACCACCTCCAGCACCCGGCTCACCCCCCAGGGGGCCAACCGCATCACCGTCGACGGTCAAGGCAACATCCAAGTTCCCGCCGGGTCTTCGGTAACCGTTACCCGCGATACCGGCCACTGGCACTTCACCATCAACGGTACCGACATGTGCGGCAGCGGCTGCTTCGGCAACACCGCCCAGCTGCACTTTGCCACCGGCACTTCGGTGGCAGTGTCCAACACCGGCCGCTCCTACTCCCATGGACGCATCAACCTGGTGCCCTCCGGCGGCGATCCCGCCAACTTCTACGTGATCCTCGACACTCTTTCCATGGAGAAATACCTGCGGGGCATTGCCGAGACGCCCATGAACTGGCCGCTGGAAATCCACGAGGCCCAGGCCATCGCCGCCCGCAGCTACGCCAGCGCCTCACTGCGGGAGCGGCGGGCCTCTGCCTCCTGGACCCGGCCCTTCGACCTGTACTCCAACGTTTGGGACCAGGCCTATGTGGGCGACACCCGGGAGAAGCACGCCGACACCGCCACCTGGCTGCGAGCAGTGGAGAACACCGCTGGAAGAGTGCTGTTTTACGGCGGGGCCCCCATCCGGGCGTTCTATTCGGCATCCAACGGCGGCCACTCCGAGGGCAGCGGATACGTTTTCGCCGCCGACCTCCCCTACCTGCCGTCCAAGCCCGACCCCTTCGACAACCAGAGCCCCAACCCCTATGCGTCGTGGACGCGCTCCTACACCGTGGCGGAGCTCAACCGTTGGTTGAACGACCACCCCGACACCGCCGTCGGCCAGCTCATCAGCATGGAGCTAATCAGCAACGTCGGAGGCTCGGGGCGGCTCGACAAGGCAAACATCAGGATCACCGGCTCCTCCCGCACCATCACCATCACCGGAGGCCGGCTTCAGAGCCGCATCAACACCGCGGCCGGCGAGAGCGGCAAGGGGCAGCTGCTGTCCACCCTGTTCACCTTCACTGTTCCCCAGGCGTCGGTGCCCTTGGATCGCGTCCCGCCGACCGACCCCCAAGACCCGCCCCAGATCGAGCCCATTCCCAACCAGCAGATCTTCTACTCCGGGGTCATCAACGGCCCGGACTACTGCTTGAACCGGAGCCTGGGCGGGCCGGTCACCTACGCCTTTGACGGCGACAAAGACGGTGTCGCCGATGTGTGCGCCCTGCCCCGCACCCGCCGGGAGGCAGTGGCCCACCAGCGGGCATTGGAAGATCTGGCCAGTGTTGAAAGGGAGATATTCATCGCCCGCTTCGCCGAGGAGTGCCGCTCGGTGGCCGAGACATTCGGCGAGCCCGACAAGGAGGTCGCCGACGAGTGCCAGCAGTTCCGGCAGTTCGCCGGCAATGCCCCGGGCGTGCCGGGTTCGGGCTCCCAGGCCAACGGGGGAACCGGGTCCCAGCCGCCGCCCCACGAACGCCAGGACGAGTTAGACGACCGGATGTTCTTCTCCGGCACCATCGACGGCCCGGACTTCTGCCTCAACTTCAGCCTCGGTGGACCCACCACCTACGCCTTCGACAGCAACGGCGACGGAGTGGCCGATGTGTGCGCCCTGCCCCGCACCCGCCGAGAGGCGGTAGCCCGCCAGAGGGCTCTAGAGCACTTGGCCAACGCCTCCCCCAAGCTGGAGGTTCTCTATGAGTTCTCCTTCGAGCTGAACTGCCTGAATGGGCCGAGAACGCTCGGCGAACCCGCCAAAGAGGCCCAAGACGCCTGCCAGCCCCACATCCGGCCAGGAGCGACGTAACCGGCTAGCCCGACAGCTCAGCGACCAGGCTTCGCAGCGGCTCGCGAAAATCGACCGGCAGTTCAAGACCGGCCAATGCCAGCGCCCGGTTCTCCAGCACCGAGTTGGCTGGTCGAGGAGCAGCCCGGGGCGGGACAAGCTCAGCGGTGGTGATGGGCGCCACCCGGTCGGGGTCGAGGCCCGCCGCAACCATCACCTCGCGGGCCAGCTCGTACCAAGACGCCTCCCCCTGGTTGGTCACGTGGTACAGCCCCGGTCGCCGGTCTGCGCACAGCCGTTCGATCACCGCGGCCACATCGGGCGTGAACGATGGCGAACCCCGCTGATCGGTCACAAACCTCATCGGACCGTCATCGGCGGCCAGCCGCAGCACGGTGCCAACCATGTTGGCGCCGTGGCGTCCGCACAGCCACGAGGTCCGCACCACGGTGGCGGCCTCCCCGGCCTCCTGCTCCCCGGCCAGCTTGCTGGCGCCGTACACCGAGCGGGGATCGGGCTGGTCCCACTCGTGATAGGGCTCGGACTTGTCGCCCGAGAACACATAGTCGGTGGAGAGGTGGCACAAGTGGGCATCAAGGCGGCGGGCGGCCTCGGCCAAGTGGCGCACCGCCAGGGAGTTGACCGCAAAGGCCCGGGCGGCATTCGTTTCGCAGTCGTCCACCGCGGTGTAGGCCGCGCAGTTGACCACCGCATCGGGCCGGACCGCGCCCATTGCGCCGAGCACCTGATCGCGCTGGGAGATGTCCAAGTCCCCGCGGCCGGCGGCCACCACCTCGTGGCCCGAGGCGGCGAACCGCTCCACCACATCTCGACCTAGCTGCCCGGCCGCGCCGGTGACCAGTACCCTCACGGCCCCGCGGCCCTCATGAAGCGGCTTCTTTGAGCGGCGTCCACCACCAGCGGTTGTCCCGGTACCAGTCCACGGTGGCGGCCAGGGCCTCGTCCATTTCCCGCTCCGGGGACCATCCCAGCTCCTCGATCTTGGCGGTGTCCAGCGAATAGCGCCGGTCGTGGCCCAACCGGTCGTCCACATGGCGGATGAACGACTCGTCCCGCCCGCACAGCACCAGCAGGCGATCGGTCAGCTCCCGGTTGGTCAGCTCGTTGCCCCCGGCGATGTTGTAGATCTCACCCGGCTGGCCCCGGCGCAGCACCAGGTCGATGGCCGCGCAGTTGTCCTCCACATGGCACCAGTCCCGCACGTTGTTGCCGTCGCCGTACAAGGGCACCGTCTGCCCGTCCAAAAGGTTGGTGGTGAACAGGGGTATGAGCTTCTCAGGGTGCTGATGGGCGCCGAAGTTGTTGGACGACCGGGTGACCGCCACCGGCAGGCCGAAGGTCTCCCGATAGGCCAGCGCAATCAGGTCGGCCCCGGCCTTGGACGCCGAATAGGGCGAGCGGGGCTCCAGCCGGTCGGTTTCCGCAAACGACCCCTCGTCGGCCGACCCGTAAACCTCGTCGGTTGAAACCTGCACAACCTTGCCCACCTCCAACAGCCGGGCGGTGTCGCACACCACGTTGGTGCCGTCGCAGTTGGTGCGCACAAAGGCATCAGGGCCCACGATGGAGCGGTCCACATGGCTCTCGGCCGCAAAGTGGACCACCGCATCGCAGCCGGCCATGGCGTCGGCCACCCCGTCGCGGTCGCACACATCGCCCTGAATGAACACCAGGCGGGGATCGCCCTCCAGCCCTCGCAAATTGTCGCGGTTGCCGGCATAGGTGAGGGCGTCGTAAACCACCACGTCGTCGTCGGTGCGTGCCAGCACCCAGCGCGCATAGTTGGAGCCGATGAACCCCGCTCCCCCGGTGACGAACAGCCTCATGTCACCCTTGGGCTTCGAAACGGGGAATCAGGTGGTCGGGGATGTCCGAGCGGCGGGGGTTGGACTGGTCCCGCACCGAGAGGACGGGGCTGTCCACCCCCCAGTCGGCGCCGATCTCCGGGTCGTCCCAGGCCACTCCGAGCTCGTCGTCGGGGTTGTAGTAGCCGTCCACCAGGTAGGTGATGGTCATGTCCGACAAAGCGGCAAAACCGTGGGCCACCCCCGGCGGGATGTACACCCCGCGGTGGTGGTTGACTCCGTCGGGCTCGGTGCCCAGGGGCAGCGCCACGGTGCGCCCGTTTGTGGGCGAGCCCGATCGGAGGTCGTGGAGCACCACTCGGGCCTGTCCGACGGGCACATACCAATAGTCCGCCTGATGGAGGTGATAGTGCAGGCCCACCACCGAGCCGGCCCGCCGGTCGCCCCGATTGGCTTGAACCATCTCCCGCACTCCGGGAATCCACTCCCGCCGGTAGGTCTCCACAAACACGCCCCGCTCGTCGCCATGGATGTCGGGGGACACGATGAATGCGCCGGCAATCGCCTCACAGGGAGTTACTGCGGCCACTGCGACTATCCCAGCTCCAGATGGGAGTGGTCGCCCAGCATGAGCCGGGACGCCTGGCGGCGCTCTGGCGACCGGGTCACATGCACGTGTTGGCCGATCAAAGAGTCGGTGATCCGGCTCGTGCCGTCGATGCGGCAGCCCTCGAGCACCACCGAGTGGTCCAGCTCGGCGTCGGTGATCACACACTCGTCGCCAATGGAGGTGTAGGGGCCGATAAACGTGTTCTCAACCCGGGTGTTCGCCCCGATCACTGCCGGACCT
>JAJEEH010000161.1 GCA_022821105.1 Acidimicrobiia bacterium | reverse complement strand
CACGGCCCCTTCCCCTACACCAACACCATCGACTCCGCCACCTACACCCCCGGCCAACAAGGCCGCATGGCCGCCGTCAACACCGTAGAAATCCTCAAGCAAATGGGCGCCCGCTTCGAGTAGCGCTGTGTGCGCAGAATTTGTAGCGGGGGTCAACTCTAGTTGCAGACGTTGCGGATCACGTTCACGGCCCAGTCACCCCACTGAGCATTGAACTTTGTGGTGATGGGCACGCCGTCAGCGTCGGCAACCGTCACCAATAGGCCGTCCTCGTCAATAGTGGCCAAGTCATCGAGGAACGCCTCTGTCTGCGCTGGGGAGGACGGTATGACGGTGAGTTGGGTGTTAAACAGATTCCCTTTCCAGTTGTCGGTTCTGGTCGTACCACCAACTGTGTAGGAAACCTCGATCATTCCGCGTATGACACTCATCTCGAAGCCGTGGAAAGAAATCCTGGGGCTTATGCGGCCGCGCTCGCAACGGAGTGACAGAGTCGACCCGTTGGGGGTTGGCGGGAGATACCAGCCCCGGGTGACAAGCCCGAGGCTGCCGTAGCCGTTGCTGAATCCAAATGTGTCCCAACCGGCGGGGACAAACTGCGGCGGGACGTCGGGACATCCCTGCTCGACAAGTTCCAAGTCGAGCGACAGCAAGCACCGATATGCGTTCAGCAACTCCTCTTGGGCGCCAATGAGGGCGTCCCGCTGGGCAATCTGGGCGTCCTTTTCGTCCCCGACCGCCTCATCGGCTGTTTCACCGACTACGGCCCCGCCCGAAACTAGTAGGACCAGGATGATGGCGACGGCAGTCAATTTCCGCATGGTTGAGGACGCTAACACGCACTGTCACAGGGGGATTACGTGTCCAATCCAGAGTATTCCCTGCTGGTAACAGCTATATTCGGAAATATATCAAAATATATTGAAATAGAACTCAAGGCGTGCCACGCTGGCCGACGAAATGCCAGAACGCGATGACAGAGCATTTGTGCTACAAATAGCACGATGGATTCAATCGGGATTCGAGAGCTGCGCCAGCGTGCTAGCGAGTTCTTGCGCCGCGTCGAGGCGGGAGAGACGTTCGAAGTGACGGATCGGGGTCGCCCGGTGGCGCTGTTGAGCCCGGTTCCTGATGTGCCTCCGCTCGAACGGTTGCGAGCAACCGGTGAGGTCGATCCTGCTGTTCACCACGACGACTTTCCCGACCCGATTAAGCCCGAGCCAGGGGCAGAGCTGCCTTCGGCGGTCTTGGCGCGGCTTCGAGCCGACGAGCGATGAGCGCAAACCCAGTCACCTATTTGGACTCATCAGCCATCGTCAAGCTCATCATTCAAGAGCCCGAATCGACTGCCCTGCGCAGCTTTCTGCGAGACCGGCGCCCGTTGGTCTCCAGTGCCCTGGCCCGAGCCGAGGTCTCGCGCGCAGTCTTGACCCACGGCCTTTCAGCTCAACAAGCCGCACAAGGAGCGCTCGGCCGGATTGATCTTCTGCGGGTGAGCAATCGGATCCTGGACATGGCCGGCACCCTCCAGCCCGACTCGCTACGAACCCTCGACGCCATTCATCTGGCCAGCGCGCTCTCCCTCGAAGACACCTTGGCCGATTTCGTCTCCTATGACCACCGACTCTGCCAAGCCGCCACCGAACAAGGCTGGTCGGTCAAGAGCCCGGCCTAGGAGTTGTGGTTCTCAGCGGGACGAGTACGGTGATTGTGAGGGGGGTCCGTTGAGTCGGCAGCAGGGTTACCGATGAAACCGGGTGAGCTGAGGGGACGGAAGCCGCCCTTCCGGCATTTGATTCCGGCGGGGGTGTTGGTGGTTTTGCTGCCGGTGGGGGTTTGGCATCTGTTTGGGGATCAGACGGATTACTCGGATGATGAGCTTCGGCTCTATTTCATCTGGCGGGCGCCGGGGTGGCTGAACGAGCTGGCCCATCCGATTGGGCTGGTGGCTTCGCTGGCGGTGTTGGCGGCGGCTCTTTGGCTGGCGGTGGAGTACTGGCTGGAGCCTTGGCGCAAGTGGTGGTTCTTCGTGCTGGGACCGCTCTGTCTGATGGCGATCTATGCCGGGTTGGCAGGAAGGTACGCCACTGCGGGCATAACCGAGGATGACGAAGTAAACGTCTACGGATGGCTGAGCCTGTTGAGCGTGCCGGGGGTTGTTGCCGTGTTCTTCACGATGCTCGTGGTGGCGGCATCCAAGGTCAGGCCGGAAGCGACCGCCCGCTACCTGGCCAAAGTGGGGCTGAGGCCAACCCGGCGGACGGCGTTTGCGGCGATGCTGCTCGGCGGTCTCATCTCAGCCGGTCTCTCGCTGGGCATCGCCGCGGCCAAGACCGTGGCCGCGCCCTCGAACAGCTTGTCGTTGAATGAGTCCATAAACATGTCGCTGATGTTTCTGCCCGTTCTCCTCTTTGTCGGGGTAATGGGGCTTCTCGTCTACCTGGCCCTGATGTCGGGCGGACTCCTGCTGGCCTGGCTGCTGCTCTTCCGCTCCGCCGACTGGGCCCGCAAGCGAAGGAACTACTGGTAGCTGATCAGTCCCAGCGGGGGCGGGGGGATTGGGGGAGCCAGGAGTCGGGCTGCTGGGCGATCAGGTAGTTGTAGTCCCAGTACTCGCGCCAGTGGGCGATCTTGTTGTCGCGGATCTGGAGGCGGCACAAAACGGGGAGGCTGGCCACGGTGCCGTCGGGGTGGTACCACACCTCCACCCGCTCCACCAGCACATCGTCGCCGTCGCACCAGATGTCGGTCACGCCCAATTCGAAGCGCTCCAGCATGCTCAGGCCCACCTCCAGCTTGCCGATGATGCCGGCGTGGCCCACCGTGCCGCCGGAGTCGGTCTCGAACGGCATGTCCTGGTAGGTGCCGTCTTCGGTGAACAGCTCGGCCACCGCGGGCCAGTCCATGCGCTCCAGCGCAGCAAACAGGGCCTCGGCCAGCGCCCGATTCTCAGCGTCGCTCATGGGGCTCTCCAGCTCACTCGGGGTTCGACAGGGGACTCGTTGCGCACGGCAAAACTCACTCGGGCTCGGGCATGCCCAGGTACTGGGCCAGCATCTGGGTGGAGGGGTTGACCCTCTCGTACTGGGCGCCGAAATCGGCGGGGAACGTCCCGTACTTCACCTGCATGTTCACGATGGCCACCATGATGATGCAAAAGCGCAAACAGCCCCAGGCCTCGAAGTAGTCGATGTGCTCGGCTTTGCGGCCCACGGCCTGCTCCCAGCGGGCGATGGTGCCGGCCCGGTCGGCGAAGCCCGGCAGCCAGCTAATGCCGGCGCCCTCGCTCAAGAACCGGTTCATGTACAAAAACCAGCCCAGGTCCACCTCGCCGGGACCCAGGTCGGCCATTTCCCAGTCGAACACGGCCATCACCTTGAAGTCGTCGCCGTACATGAGGTTGCTGGGCCGGGCGTCGCCCCAGTTCAGCTCGGTGGGCATCGACCCGGAGGGGTCGTTGGCGTCGAACCAGTCCAAAGCGGCGTCGATCAGCGGCTTGGGCCGGTCCTCGGCGGCCCAGTCGGCGTAGTAGCGCTGATAGCCGAGCTGCTGGGCGAACCCCGGCCCGCCGTATTGGGGACGCTCCACGAAGTCGAAGCCGTTGGCCTTCCAGTCGGTGCGGGCCACCGCGGCCAGCGTGTCCACCGACGAGTTGTACAGGGTGGCCTGCTGTTCAGCGGTGGCCTCGAACACCCAGCCCTCCTGGAAGAACGGCGGGTTATCGGAGGGGACCCGGCCGTGCAGGCGATCCATGATGAAGAACGGCTCGCCCAGCACCTCGCCGGTGTCCTCCACCCACAGCACCTCGGGCACCGGCACGCTGCCGCAGGCGGCCATGTTCTGCATGCTCCGGTACTGCACGCTCATGTCGTAGGCGGGGAAGATGGCGTAGTCGGTGGGGCGCTTGCGCACCACGATGCCCGAGTCGCGGGTCTGGCCATCGCGGGTGTAGACGGCGTCGCACACCAGGGTCTCGTTGCTGAACCCGGAGGCCTCGGGGTTCACCAGGAAGGTCACCTCGGCATCGGACACCCCCGGCCGGGTGTTCATCCACTCCGACAGCGAGGCCTTGAGGGCGTCGATGTCGCGGTCTTGGGGAATAGCCATAGAAGCCCGAGATTACCTACCGGAACCAGCGAGATATCAGGCGGGGACGGGGACCACCTCCACCTTGATCCCGTTCACGATGGCGTTGCCGGAGATCTCGTCCACCAGCTCGCCCGGGGCCAGCAGGTTGTTGTTGACCCCGGCGAACTCCTTGGCCACCGAGAGCTGCACCCCGTCGAGGTTGTGGCCCCAACCGTGGGGCAGGCTCACCACGCCGGGCATCATCTCGTCGCTCACCTCCACCGGCACCTCGATGCTGCCGATCTCGGTGCTCACCCGGGCCGCGGCCCCGTCCACCAGGCCGATGCCGGAGGCATCGTCGGGGTGTACCAGCAGCGTGCAGCGGCCCTTGCCCTTCACCAGCACCTTCACGTTGTGCATCCACGAGTTGTTGGAGCGCACGTGGCGGCGGCTCACCAGCACCATCCCGTCGTCGCGGCCCAGGCGGCGCTGGAGCCGGCCCACATCCGCGGTGATGTAGGGCGGGGCCATCTCGATGCGGCCCGAAGGGGTGTGGAGGATGTCGGGCACCCGGGGCACCATGGGCCCGAAGTCGAGGCCGTGGGGGTTGTCCTTGAAATCCTGGAGGGTGAGCCCGCCGGGGTTCTCGCCGTAGCGGTCGCCGCGGGGGCCGATGCGGATCATGAGATCGGTCATCCGCTCGGGGCCGCCCTCGTCGTAGTGCGACAGCACGTGGGTGGGGTCGAGCCCGAAGAACATGCACAGCCCGGAGAAGAACCCGTCGTCGATGGCCTTCTCGTCGATCTCGTCGTTGGTCTGGCCGCCCATGAGCGCGCCCACCCGGGTGAGCACCTCCCACTCGTCGGGGCGGTCGCCGTAGTCGAAAATCCGATCCGACCAGTTGCCCGCGGTGCGAGCCGCCCAAGACCAGATCATCTCGTCCCAGTGGGGCTGCTCCAGCGGCGACAGACCGGGCAGGATCACATCGGCGTGGCGGGTGGTGGCGTTCACCCAGTTGTCGATGCAGATCATGGCATCGAGCATGGGCAGGGCCTCATCGAGGCGGCCGGCCTCGGGCGAGCTGATCACCGGGTTGCCGGCCACCACCACCAGCGCCTTCAACTGCCCCTCGCCGGGAGTCATGATCTCCTCCGACAGACACGACACCGGCACCTGGCCCAGCACCTCGGGAGCGCCCCGCACCCGGCTGTGCCAGCGGCCGAACTCGGGCTCTTTGGGCTCCTCGAAGTTGAGGGTGGCCATGGCCGGGGCCACCGGGTTGCCGAACATCATCCCGCCAGCCACGTCGAAGTTGGCGGTGAGCAGGTTCACCACGTCGATCAGCCAGGAGGCCAGCGTGCCGAACTCCTGGTTGCACAATCCGATGCGCCCGTACACACAGGCGCTGTCGGCGGCGGCGATCTCCCGGGCCAGCCGCCGGGTGGTCTCGGCCGGGATCTGGGTGGTCTCGGCCACCATCTCCGGGGTCCAGTCGGCCACCAGGGCCCCCACCTCATCGAGGCCGTTCACATGGCCGGCCATGGTGCCCAGATCCACCAGGCCCTCGTCGAACAGCACATGGCACAGCGCCAAAAGGAAAGCGGCGTCGGTGCCCGGGGTGATGGGCACCCACTCATCGGCGTGGTCGCAGGTGCCGGTGCGCCGGGGGTCGATCACCACGCACTTGCCGCCCCGCTCGCGGATCTTGTCCATCTCGCCCAGCACGTCGGGACAGGCCAACAGGCTGCCCTGGGAGGCGTGGGGGTTGGCCCCCATCACTACTAGATACTGGGTGCGCATGATGTCGGGGGTGGGGAAGGTCCACGAGTTGCCGTACATGCACTGCGACGACACGTTCTTGGGCCACTGGTCCACCGTGCCCGCCGAGTAGCCCATCTGCACGCCCGACAGCATCACCAGCGCGCCCACGTAGCGGCTGATGGAGAAGTTGTGGGCCGCGGGGTTGCCGATGTAATAGGTGATGGCGTCGGTCCCGTGGCTGTGCCGCACGCCGTGGAGCAGCTCCTCGCAGCGGGCGTAGGCCTCCTCCCAGGTGGCCTCCTGGAAGGTGCCGTTCTCGTCTTTCACCAGCGGCACCCGCACCCGGTCGGGATCCTCGTGCAGGTGGCCCAGCGTGGTGCCCTTGGGGCAGATGAAGCCCTTGCTCCACACGTCGTCGCGGTCGGCCCGAATGGGAGGCAGCACCTTGGTGCCCTCGGTCTTTATCTCCAACCCGCACATCGCCTCACAAAGCGGACAGGTCCGGTAATGGGTCTCCACAGTCACGCCAGCGATGTTACCGAGGCCCGGTTATGGCCCTTTAGTTCAGCGGAGTTGGTCTACGTAGGTGTCGGTGCCGGGGATGGTGGGGATGAAGGGGGCTGACAGGGCCAGGGAGGCTTTGGGGTGGGCGGCCAGGGCGTTGTGGTGGGCGGCGAAGGCGTCGGGGTACACCTCGGCGGGGTCTTGCTCCAAGAACCACAGCAGACACAGGCGCTGGCCCACTTTGGCGGTGGGGGCCACCGGCGGGGTGCCGGCCTGTTCGATGCGGCCCTGGGCGAACTTCCGGGGAGCGAACGCCAGGCACATCACCGCGGGCGAGCCCAGCAGCACCGAGGGCAGGTGGTCGTTGGCCAGCCACTCCTCGAGGGCGTCCTGATCGGACACCTCGGCGGCGTCCACCACCTCTACCACCAGGCCGGCGAAGGGGTGGTTGAGCGCCAGATGGGGCTTCATGGGGCCGCTGCCGGGGCGGACCACGCCGAAGCGGTAGTGGTGGAAGGCGGTGTACACGTGGTCGCGCTGGGGGAAGCCCCGGCCGTGGGGCATGAGGGCCTCGGCCATGGCCAGAAAGCTCCACCGCTCGGTGTCGTCCTCGTGGCCCGGCGTGCTCCAGTACAAAGAGATGTAGCAGCCGGCGTCGGGGGGCTCGAACGCCGGATCGTCGACGGCGGGGCGCAAATCCCGCAGCGCCCGGGGCGCCACCCAGCGCCGCCCGGCGTACACCCAGGGGCCGTGCATGGCCCCGGAGAAGAAGTGGTCGTCTTCGTACCAGCGGTTGTACTCGTACTCGCAGCCCTCGTGGGGCTCCACCATGGTGATGAGCGCGCTGCCGATACCGATGTCGTTGGGCAGATGCAGCGCCAAGCGCTCATACACCGACCGGTCGGCCGGAGTCCGATCAGGCTCGGTGGCGGTCATGGAAGGCCTCCTCGGGTCGGTGGGCGTCGGCTAGACCGTGACGTCTAGATCAGGGCCGGCTAGGTCAGCGCGCCGGTGGCGGCTAGGGCGGTTATCTCTTCGTCGGAGAATCCGAGGACCTCCGACATCACCTGCTGGGTGTGCTCGCCCACCATGGGGCCGGCTCGCCAGGGGCGGGCGGGAGTGGCGGAGAACAGGGTGACGGGGCCGTCGAAGGTCATCTTGCCGATGGCACCGTGGTCGAGCTCGATGAAGAACTCCCGGGCCA
>JAJEEH010000146.1 GCA_022821105.1 Acidimicrobiia bacterium | reverse complement strand
TATAGACATGCTCACCGCGGCCGGGCTGGGCATCGCCTTCAACGCCAAGCCCAAGGTCCGCCAGGCCGTGGACACCGCAGTGAGCGTCCCCTACCTCGATGCCGTGTTGTTCGTGTTGGGCGTCAGCCGCGAAGAGGTCGAGGCCGAGGGAATCTGAATCGCAGCTGAGATGCAAAGCGACCCTCCGCCCATTCGCAGTCTGCTGTTCGTCCCGGCCAACCGAGCCGACCGGATGCAAAAGGCACTGGCCTCAGATGCCGATGGAGTGGTGTTCGACCTGGAAAGCGCCATCACCCGGAACACGGCCACTGAGGCTCGAGCCAACGTCGCCCAGGCGCTGGAATCGCACAAGCCTGATCAGCCCGCGGTGTTCGTCAGGGTGTCGGCGGTTGACACCCCCGACTTCGGCTCTGATGTGGAGGCAAGCCGCCATCAATCGCTTACCGCGCTGATGCTGCCCCAGGTCACCGCTCCCGAGGAAGTGGCCGCCGCCGACGCAGCCTTGGTGGGCACCGAGGCTCGGATCATGCCCCTGGTGGAAACCGCCTCTGCCGTGCGGCGAGCCTATGAGCTGGCCACCGCCTCCGATCGGGTGGCCTACATGGGCGGTGCCACGTCCCGACAGGGCGATCTGGGCCGCTCGGTGGGCTTCCAGTGGACTCCCGAGGGCGCAGAGACCCTTTACATGCGCCAGAAGGTTCTGATCGACGTCCGGGCCGCCGGCGTGCCCAACCCGCTGTCGGGCCTGTGGGGCACCATCGACGACCTCGACGGCCTAGCCCGTTTCACCCGCCAAACCCGCCAGTTCGGCTACGAGGGCATGATGATCATCCACCCCAGCCACATTCCGATCGTCAATCAGGCGTTCTCCCCCACTCCCGAAGAGATCGACGCCTGGCGCCGTCTCATCGCTGCCGTAGAAGAAGCCGATACCCAAGGCATCGGCGCCTTCCGCCACGAAGGCCGGCTCATCGACCGCGCCCACCTTCTCACCGCCGGGCAAAACCTCTCCCGCGCCGCCCAACTGGGCCTGGCCTAAAGCTGGGAATTCCCTCCTCGGCAACGGAAACGACCGGCAGGGGTGGTACAAAACGGCTATGGGACAGACCACATTCGGAGACACCACAATCAACACCGGCGGCGACCTCCCGGCGGTGGGGTCGGCGGCGCCGGCGTTCACGCTGACCGGCGGCGACCTGGCCCCGGTCACGCTGGAGGGCCTGGCCGGCCGCAGCGTGGTGCTCAACATCTTCCCCAGCATCGACACCGGGGTGTGCCAGGCCAGCGTGCGGGCCTTCAACGAGCGGGCCGCCAGCCTCGACAACACCACCGTGGTGTGCGCCTCAATGGACCTGCCCTTCGCCGGGTCCCGGTTCTGTGGCGCCGAGGACATCGAGAACGTGACCATCGGCTCCATCTTCCGCAACCGCGAGTTTTTGGACGACTACGGCGTTGAGATGGTGGACGGCCCCTTGTCCGGGCTCACCGCCCGGGCGGTGGTGGTAATAGCCCCCGACGGCACTGTGGCCCACACCGAGTTGGTGGGCGCCATAGCCACCGAGCCCGACTACGACGCTGCCCTCGCCGCTTGCTCCTGACCGGGTCTAACCCGTCATTTGGGTGTGAACACCCGGTCCATGAGGTGGCGGATGCGATCCCCTAGGGGCTCTCGGGGCGGATGCTGGGCTGCTTCGGCGTCTTCGAGCTCTTGCACCACTTCATGCCGTTCTAGGTAGCTGGCCAAAAAGGCCTGGATGGTGGCGGCCGCGGGAAGGGCCAACACCGCACCCACCGCACCCAGCAGCAGGCCTCCCACAATCACTGATCCGAACGCCACGGTCACGTGTATCTCCATGGTGTGGGCGGTCACCTTGGGCTGGAGCAGGTAGTTCTCCACCTGCTGGTACACCACAATGGCGATCAGGATGGCCAGCCCTGTGGAAGGCTGGTCCAGCAGCCCGATGATCACAGGCAGCGCCCCGGCAATGTAGGTGCCGATGACCGGGACGAACTGCGAAATCAAGCCCACCCACATGGCCATCGGCATCGGGAACGGCGCCCCGACCAGCCAGAACACCAGCCAGTGGACCAAAAACGAGATCACCGCCAAGATCAGCCGGCTGTAGATGTACCCCCCGGTCTTGTCGATGGCCAGGTTCCAAATGCTCAATACCTGGCGCTGATGCTCCGGCGACAGCAAAGAGCAGATGTTGCGGCGCAGCTTGGGGCCTTCGGCCACCAGATAGAACGTGAACAACGCGATGGTCAGAATCTGGAACAGCACTTGCAGCACGGTGGCGCCGAGGTTGATCAGATTGTCGGCCAGCCGGGTGGCCAGGTTGGCCACCGCCCCGCCCTCTTGGAACTCATCCAGCAACCCTTGGGCGTCGACCTCAATGTCGAATGTGTCCTCCAGCCAGTCCTCTATGTCGTTGATGTACCCGGGAGCGTCGTCGGCGAACTCGCCGATCTGGTCGGCCAGAACCGTGCCAATGGCCCACAGGAACAACCCCACTGCCGCTAGCACTGCCAGGAACATGATCCCGGTGCCCACACCCCGGCGAACGCCCAGCCTCTCCATGCGGTTCACCGCAGGCTCCAGCGCAAAGGACAGAAAGAAGGACACCAGCACGATCACGATGAGCGTCTTCAGCTCCGCGATCAACCACCCCAGCACATACAGCCCGCCGAGAGCGGCCGCGCCGGTCAGAATGGCTCGAAACAGCCAAGGCGGTACTTTCTGGGACGGCGTCTCTTCAGGCGAAACTTCGTCCACGGTCTCACGTTAACCCTCGCCTTTTGACCGATCGGGGATTTGGCCCAACAGGCGGCAACCGCTAACATTTGTACTTCGTGCCGGCTCCGGTCGGCACTGTTCGTGTCAAACGACGTCTGTCCAGGCCCACAAGGGGCATTCACCCTGCTCTGGGAACCGGACAGCACAACCGAAACCCGCTCCGCCGGAAAGGCCCGCCAACTGGGTCTGCACCCGTGCGGAGCGTTCGCGTGAAGGCAGGTTCGCGGTGGTTGCCAAGGCGATTGTCGGCGAAAAACTAGGAATGACCCAGGTATGGGACGAGGACGACCGCGTCGTCCCCGTAACCGTGCTTAGAGTGGAGCCTTGCCGCATCGTGCAGGTCAAACGACCGGAGACCGACGGCTATTCCGCTCTCCAGGTGACCTACGGAACCCAGAGTCCCGATCGGATTTCGCAGCCGGAGCGTGGGCATCTGGACAAGGCCGGCGTCGCTCCCGGTCGCAAGCTGGTGGAATTGCGCCTCGACGACGTGGGTGCCTACGAGCCCGGCCAGGAGATCGGCGTCGACGTGTTCGATGGGGGCGAGCGGGTGGACGTCACCGGCGTCAGCAAGGGCAAGGGCTTCTCGGGGGTCATGAAGCGACACAACTTCAGCGGCCAAAAGGCCAGCCACGGCGCCCACAAAGTCCACCGCAAGCCCGGCGCCGTGGGCCAATGCGCCACGCCCTCGAGGATTTTCCGAGGCAAGAAGATGCCGGGTCGAGCCGGGGCTGAGAAGGTCACCACGCTGAACCTCCAGGTGGTGAGGGTGGACACCGAGAACGATCTGATTCTGCTCAAGGGCTCGGTCCCCGGCCGGCGAGGATCCACTGTGCTCATTCGCAGCGCGATCAAGAACGGAGCGAAGTGACCATGGCGACCGCTCCAGTCGAAGAGGCTCCGGTTCGGCAAGTGCACACCGTCACCGTTCGCAATCCCTCTTCTGGACGAAAAGCCGGGTCAGTGGACCTGGATCCCGAAGTGTTCGGCATCGAGCCCAACGTGGCCGTCATGCACCAGGTGGTCACCGCCCAGTTGGCGGCCCGGCGTCGGGGCACCCAGAACACCAAGACCAGATCCGAGGTCAAGGGCGGTGGCGGCAAGCCGTGGCGTCAGAAGGGCACAGGCCGGGCCCGTCACGGCTCGACCCGCAATCCCCAATGGCGGGGAGGGGGCGTGGCCCTCGGTCCCAAGCCCCGGAGCTATCGCCAGCGCACCCCCAAGAAGATGGTCAGCTTGGCCCTCCGATCGGCGCTGTCGGATCGAGCCCGCGACGAGAAGGTCGTGGTGGTGGACCGCTGGCGGTTCGAGTCTCCCCGCACCAAAGATGCGATGGCCGCACTTGACGCATTGAAGGTAGAGGGTCGGGTGCTGTTGGTGGCCGAGCGCGACGAGACAGACGTGTGGAAGAGCTTCCGCAACCTCCCCCAGGTGCACCTCATCAGCCCCGGAGAGTTGAACGCATACGACGTGCTGGTGTCCGACTCGGTGGTTTTCACCCTCGACACCCTGCCCATGTCGTCGCCGGCCGATACCGAGGATGAGGCCGCTGATGAGGCGCCCGACGAAGCCGCCGAAGAAGGGGAAGACTCATGAAGGATCCCCGCGACGTGGTGTTGGCCCCGATTGTGTCGGAGAAGTCCTACCAGCTGCTGGAGTCCAACGTCTACACATTCCGGGTTCACCCCACCGCGTCCAAGCCCGAGATCAAGGACGCCATCGAGACCCTGTTCGACGTCACCGTTCTAAAGGTCAACACCATGAACCGCAAGGGCAAGCGCCGCCGCAACCGCCGCAGCCCCTCCTACGGCCGAAAACCCGACACCAAGCGGGCTCTGGTCACGCTGGCCGAGGGTGACGAGATCGAGTTGTTCGACGTTTAGGGAACGCCATGGCAGTACGCAGACGCAACCCCAGAACTTGGTCGGAGGCCCATAATGGCCGTGCGTAGACGCAACCCCACCAGTCCCGGCCGGCGCTTTCAAACGGTGTCGGACTTCTCCGGCATCACCGCCACGAAGCCGGAGCGCTCGCTGGTCGCCAAGAAGACCAGCACCGGCGGACGCAACAACCACGGGCGCAAGACCTCCCGGCACCGGGGCGGAGGCCACAAGCAGCGCTATCGGGTGGTCGATTTCAAGCGGGCCAAAGACGGCGTTCCCGCCACGGTGGCATCGGTGGAATACGACCCCAATCGCAATTGCCGCATCCTCTTGCTGCACTTCCACGACGGCGAGAAGCGCTACATCTTGGCCCCCGAAGGCGTGGGCGTGGGCGACATCCTGCAAAACGGCCCCGGGTCCGAGATCAGGCCGGGCAACGCCCTGCCGCTGCGCTATATCCCGGTGGGCACCACCGTTCATGCCGTGGAGCTGAAGCCCGGTGGCGGCGCCCGCATGGCCCGCTCGGCCGGAGCCAGTGCCCAGCTCGTGGCCAAAGAGGGAACCTTCGCCACCATTCGCCTGCCCAGCACCGAGATGCGCCGGGTGCCCATCGACTGCCGGGCCACGGTGGGATCGGTGGGCAACGCCGAGGCCGAGCTCATCAAGCTGGGCAAGGCCGGGCGAGCTCGATGGAAGGGAGTTCGGCCCCAGACCCGCGGCGTGGCCATGAACCCGGTGGACCACCCCCTAGGCGGCGGCGAGGGCAAGTCCTCCGGCGGACGCCACCCGGTATCGCCCTGGGGCAAGCCCGAGGGTCGCACCCGCAACAAGAAGAAGAAGTCACAGCAGATGATCGTCCGACGACGCCGTACCCGCGGCGGGCGTCGCTAGGGGGATTGACCATGCCCAGAAGCTTGAAGAAAGGCCCGTTCGTCGACGGCCACCTGTTGCGCAAGGTGGACGAGCTCAACGACCAGAACACCAAGCAGGTCATCCGGACGTGGTCCCGCCGTTCCACCATCATCCCCGACATGGTGGGCCACACCATTGCGGTCCACGACGGGCGCAAGCACGTCCCGGTGTACATCACCGAGTCGATGGTGGGCCACAAGCTGGGCGAGTTCGCCCCCACCCGCACGTTCCGGGCCCACGCCGGCCAAGAGCGGGGAGCCAATCGCTGATGACTGCGATCACCGTGGGCAACGAGACCCGCCCGGGAAGCCGGGCCGTGGCCAAGTACGTGCGCTCGTCGGCCTACAAGGCCCGGGAGGTGCTCGACTTGGTGCGAGGCAAGTCGTACTCCGAAGCTCGGGAGATTCTGACCTTCTCCGAGCGGCGCATCTCCGACACGATCGCCAAGTGCCTCGACTCCGCGGTGGCCAACGCCGAGCACAACGACGAACTCGACGGCGAAGAGCTCTTCGTCGCCGCCTGCTACGCCGACGAGGGTCCCACGCTGAAGCGCTGGCGGCCCCGAGCCCGAGGCCGGGCCACTCGCATTCGCAAGCGGACTTGCCACATCACCGTGGTGGTAGCCCGATACACCGACGAGGAACTGGCCGCCATCGATGCCCGCATGGCCCTCAAAGGCACCGGTCGGCGCAGCTCGGCTGCCGAGGCCCGTCGTCGGCGAGTGGCAGCCAGCCGGGAACGCGACGCGGCACGGGCCGAGGAGCAAGAGCTCGAGGACGACCATGAACACGACGAGGACGCCCTAGAGGAATTCGAGGGAGACCTAGAAGACCAAATGGACGAGGCAGAAGACGAGCCAGCAGCCTCAGATGAACAAGACGACGACGAAGAGGACGAGGCAGTGGCAGAAGACGAGGCAGTGGCATCAGATGCCGCCGATGAGGACGAAGAGAAGGAATCCTGATGGGCCAGAAGATCAATCCCTATGGGTTCCGACTCGGTGTCACCACCGACTGGAAGTCGCGCTGGTTCGCCAACCGCCGAGAATACGGCGACTTCATCATCGAAGACTGGAAGGTGCGCGACTACCTGATGTCGGAGCTGCCCCACGCCGCCATCAGCCGCATCGAGATCGAGCGCACCCGCGACCGGCTCCGAGTGGATGTCCACACTGCCCGGCCGGGAATCGTCATCGGGCGCCGGGGCAGCGAGGCCGACCGGCTCCGCAACGGACTGGCCAAGATCACCGGCAACAACCGGGTGCAGCTCAACATCCAAGAGATCAAGCAGCCCGAGCTGGATGCCGCGCTCATCTCGCAGGGTGTGGCCGACCAGCTGGCCAACCGGGTGGCGTTCCGCCGGGCCATGAAGCGGGCGGTCCAAAACGCCCAGAAGGCCGGCGCTCTTGGCATTAGGGTGCAGTGCTCTGGTCGCTTGGGCGGCTCGGAAATGGCTCGCACCGAGTGGTACCGAGAGGGCCGGGTTCCCCTGCACACCCTCCGGGCCGATATCGATTATGGATTCCGGGAGGCCCACACCACCTATGGCCGCATCGGCGTGAAGGTGTGGATCTACAAGGGCGACATCCTCCCCTACAAGACCCAGGCCGAGGACAAGATCAGCCGCGAGGCGGCCATGGCGGTGGGCGAGGCCTCTGGCACCCAAAAGCCCCGAGCAGTGGTGTCGTCGGCCGCAGCCCGGCGCC
>JAJEEH010000030.1 GCA_022821105.1 Acidimicrobiia bacterium | reverse complement strand
GGACGGTCAAGACCAAGGCCGCCCACGAAATTGAGCTAGATCTGGGCGGCGGGAGGATCGGCGTTATCAGCCAGCGCTATTGGGGCGACGATCCGGCCGGCGACCTTACCCAGCAGTGTGTGCTGGGCGAGGTGGTCAACGCCGCTGTGCTGGTGCGAGAAGACCACAAGGGGCGCATCGTGCTGTCCCGGCTGTGGGCTATGCAGCAGATTGCCTGGGTCAGCATCGCCCGGGCGGCAGCGGCCAACGAGGCCGTCACCGGCACCATCACCGCAGTGGTCAAGGGCGGGCTGTCGTGCGATGTGGGGGTGCGGGGGTTCATTCCGTCGTCGCTGATCGATGTGGAGCCGGTGGAGAACCTCCAGGCGCTGGTCGGTCGGGAAGTGCAGTGCAAGGTGGTGGAGGCCGATCAGGTGTCGGGGCGCTTGGTGCTGTCGCGCAAGGCAGTGGTCCGAGCCGAGCAGCGCAAGGCGGCCAAGGCGTTTCTGGAGACCATGTCGGCCGGTGATGAGTACACCGGCAAAGTGGTGGACATCCAAGACTTCGGCGCATTCGTGGACATCAACGGCGTGCGTGGATTGGTCCACGCCACCGAGTTGGGCTGGAAGCGGGTGCAGCATCCCAACGAGGTGGTGAGCGTGGGCGATGAGGTGCAGGTAAAGGTCAAATCGATCCAAAAGCCCAAGCAGCGGGTGAACCTCACCATGAAGCTCACCCCCGACCCGTTGACAGATCTCGAGGTGGGCGGTCTGATGACCGGCCGGGTCACCCGATTGGCCGACTTCGGCGCCTTCGTGGCCGTCGGTGACGACATCGAGGGCCTGGTCCACATCACTGAGATGGCCGAGTACCGGGTGTACCACCCCGAGGAGATCGTTCTCCCCGGCGAAGAGGTCTGGGTCAAAGTCCTAGCCGTAGACCGCAAACGCCGCCGAGTAGACCTCTCCATCTCCCAAGCCATCGCCGGCTAACACCCAAGGTGGGGAAATAAGCAGAAATGGCTTGAATCGTCAGCGAGGCTTCCTAAAATGGGGGTGTACCACCTAGCTCTCCTCGCGGGGACTAGGCCCAGCAAGGCCCGCTTCGGCGGGTCTTTGCGCGTCACGACCACTCCGGCGGCCTACGTCGCCAAATCCACGTTGCCGCCGCCCCAACGCTTGCTCAATTACCGCGGCGGGTGGGTATAGGGTCACTTCCAGTCTGATGATTGAGTTGGGAGCAGGCGTGATCACGATCATCAATGGGGGGACGCAGGGGTTGGGCGAGGCGGTGGCGCGGAAGCTGGTGGGCGATGGGGGCTCGACGGGGCTGATCTTGGCAGGGCGGTCGGCGGAGCGGGGAAGGACGTTGGCTGACGAGCTCACCGGGTTGGGTGCGCCTTCGGTGTTTGTGGCCGCTGACATTGGGGAACCGGATGCGCCCGGGGCGGTGGTGGAGACCTGCGTCGAGCGGTTCGGTGCGGTACACGGGGTGGTGAATGTGGCGGCGCTCACCACGCGGGCGACGCTGTTCGACGACACTCCTGATCATGTCGACCGCCACTTCGCGGTGAACGTCAAGGGGCCGTACTTTCTCATCCAGGCCGCGGCTCGGGTGATGATTGAGACTGGCACTGCGGGCTCAATCGTCAACGTGGGTTCCACCAGCGGGCATGGCGGGCAGCCCCGGCTCACCGCCTATTCGATGTCCAAGGGGGCGCTGGCGGTCATGACCAAGAACCTGGCCTACGGCCTGATGCGCCACAACATCCGAGTGAATCAAGTGAATCCGGGATGGATGGAAACCGAGTCGGAGCACCACACCCAGATAACCCAAGACGGTGCGCCCGAGAACTGGTTGGAGCTGGCCGCCCCCACTCGTCCACTCGGGCGCCTCGTGCAGCCCTGGGAGGTGGCCAACGCCATTGCCTTCTGCCTGTCACCGGAGTCGGGCTTGCTCACCGGCAACGTGATCGACATCGACCAAACCGTGCAAGGGGCGGGTGAGCCGCCCCTACCTGGCAGCGAGGAAACCCCCCTGCTCTAGTGCGTGGCCCGGCGGTGACGGTGGGCTACTAGTTGGGCGGTTAGCTCGTCGGGGGGCGTCTTGTTGGCCAGGGCCTCCCGCACCAGATCTTGCTGTGACGGGGGCGTGAGGCCGCCGATGGGCACGTCGCGGTCGAGGTTGGTGGGAAAGGCGTAGCCCTCGGCGCTGGCCGCTACCGCACAGGAGATGACCGCAGGGTCGAGCCCCTCCTCTTGGCGGCGCAACAGCACGGGGTAGATGGCGTTGACGATGCGCTCCCGGTCCACCGCCTCGGTGGCCCGGCCCATAGCCGAGGAGATCTGCAACAGGTTGGCCATCCGCCGCACGTCGGAAGTGCGGTTGTGGCCCCCGGCGTGGAACACGGCGGGGCTGAAGAACACCAGATCGCCCTTGTTCAGCTCCATCTGCACGTGGTGCTGGGCGAAGTACTCGATCAGCTCGGGCCGCCGCCACGCCAGATAGCCCAACTCGTACTTGTGGGAGTGGGGCAGCAGCATGGTGGCCCCCGTCTCCGGCGGCATGTGGCAGTGGGCCACGCCACCTTGCAGGGTCAAAAGCGGCGACAGGCGATGGGCGTGGATGGGATAGCGCTCGGCCACCTCGTCGGTCATGAACCCCACGTGGTAGTCGCGGTGGGGCATCTGGGCCGCGCCGCCGGGATTGATGGCGTTCACCTGGGCGGTGATCTGGTAGCCGGGACCGAGCCACGCCAGCGAGGCCAGATCGATCATGTCGCTCCCGTGGTAGTCCACGAACACCTCGGGATCGGCCACGGCCAGCTTCTCCAGGGCGTTCCACAGCCGGTCGTTGGCCCCCGGCTCGGCGTAGTGGTCGCCCCCGCCGGTTCCGGCCTCGCGCTCTTCGGCGATGATCTGCTCGAACACCTCGGTAGCCCGATCGACCACCCCGTGCTCGATGGCACCGGTGATCACGATCACCCCCGGACCGTCGTGCAACGCCCGGGTCAGCTCGTTGCGGAGGGCGGCGGCCTGGTCGAGATCGCCCAGTCGATCCCGCAGATCACCCGTGCGGTACACCAGCGCCCGGTCGACCTCCGCGTCGGCCAACGGATAGTCGTCAAGGACCAGTTCCACCTCCACAACCGAGCGCAATTCGTGCAGGTCGAACCCCTCTCGGCTGGTGACCGCAGCCTCGGCTGCGGGTGCTCGGATGTTGTCGAGCGAGGTGCTGGTCATGGCAGTGAAAACCTCATATCCGTTTTCTGGCAACGGTACTCCACGTCTGTTAGCGTCGCCGGAGAATCGTCTGCCGGTGAGCCCGGAGGGGGAATCCGATGAGTCACACCAAGTGGCGTACCGCCATTTTCGCGTTAATTGCGCTGTTTGCCCTGTTCGCGACGTCTTGCAGCAGCTCGGAGGACGCCGACGAACCCCGGGCAACAGAACCAGCGCCGACCAGCGCCCCCGAGCCCGCCGACGAGCCCGAGCCAGAGCCCGAACCGGCGGATGAGCCCGCGGATGAGCCCGCCGACGAGCCTGAGCCGGCCGATGAGCCCGCCGACGAGCCGGCCGATGAACCTGAGCCGGCCGACGAACCGGCCGACGAGCCTGAGCCGACGGCGGCGCCCACGCCGATTCCCGTGCCCGAGGGCTCAACGGTGGGCATCACCGACGACACCATCAAGATCGGCATCTTGCGCAGCGACAGCAAGGCGCTCGAAGAGGCGGGCATCCTGCCCGACACCGGAGACATACCGCGCAACTACGTCGTCTTTGCCGAGCAGGTCAATGCCCGGGGAGGCGCGGGAGGACGCAACATCGAGATTGTGTTCCACGCCTATCCGCCGGGGGCATCGCCCACCGACCAGCAGGCAGCCTGCATCGCCGCCACCGAAGACGACCAGGTAGCCATCGTCCACTTCGTGGGAGGTGTGACGGCCGAGACCGTGCTGTGCGCCACCGAGGGCCATGACCGGATCGCCTACATGCTGTCGGGCATTTTGCCCCAGGAGATCTACGACCGCTCCAACGGTCTGCTGTTCTCCCATGCCATGACCACCGAGCGGCTCGTGGGAACTTGGCCGACCATGGCCGATTCCCTGGACCTGCTCGAAGGCCGCACGCTGGGCCTGATGCGAGGCGACATCGGCGAGCACGAGTTGGCCGCCGGTGTGCTGGAGGCCGCCCTGGCCGAGGCCGGCTACGAGTTGGCCGACGAGGTGGCCTTGCCCTGCCAAGGCACTTCCTGCTCTCAAGTCGACATCGGCTTGGAGCGCATGCAGGCCGCGGGAGTCGACACAGTGTTCTCCCTGGTGCCCCCCTCGCCGTTCGGGATCGCGGTGTACCTAGGCGCTCAGGCGGGATACGAACCGCAGTGGCTGGTGAGCGATATCGAGAACATGGTGTTCGCCTCGGTGGCCCAAGCGGTGTACAACCGGTCGGCCGATCCCTCTGTGTTCCACGGGATGTACGGATTGACCTATGGCCTCGACCGGCTTAGCCCGGACGAGCACTCCATCGAGTGCAATGCCGTATTCACCGAGGTCACCGGTATCGAATACGACATAGTTGAGGACGAAGACGCCTGGAGCGCGGTAGGCAGCACCTGTTTGTTCATCAAGAACGTGGAGGCGGCGGCCAACTGGTCCCAGGACACCTATGGCACCGTGAACCAGACCACGCTCATCCAGGGCTTCGAGACGCTCACCGACTACAAGCTCGGCGACATCACCGGCTCGTGGAGTGCCACCAAGCACGACGCCCCCGACGTGGTCACCCTCAAGGAGTTGAACGCCGAGTGCGCCTGCTGGGTGGAGGTCGACGACGCGCGGATGCTGCTCGACCAGTAGCGGAGTCTCAACAGGCTGACAACGCTTGGATCATTCTGAAGGGATGACTGAATCCCCACGGTCGGAGACCCCGGCGGACCTGGTCGCCAGGGTTTTCGACGAAGAGGAGCGCCGCCAACAAGAGATCGCCGCCGCTGAGGCCGCCCAGCGCGGCCCGGAGGGCAGCTTCGACGCCGAACAGCTCACGCTGCGCCAGGGGCTTAGCCGGGGCGGGAAGGGGCTGATCGGGTTCATCGGCCTGCTCGGCTTCGTGGAGACGCTGGAGACCTCGGCGTTCGCGGTGATTGCCCCCGACATCCAGAAATCGCTCGACGTATCCGATGGAACCATCGGCGCCATCGGGGGCGCCTTCGGCATCTTGTTCCTGCTGGGCTCTATCCCGCTGAGCTCACTGGCCGACCGCATGCCCCGCAAGCTGGTGGTGGGGGCGGCAATGTCGCTGTGGTCTGTGGTGGTGATGATCACCAGCGCCATCTCCAACGCGTTCTTGCTGTTCATCGCCCGCATGGGCGCCGGACTGGGGCAGTCGTACTACATCCCGGTGGCCGGGCCCATGCTGATGGACGGCTACCCGATTGGGGCCCGGGCCAAGGTCTTCGCCCTGAACGGCTGGTTCCAGATGGCGGGCCAAGCGCTGGGCCCGCTGGTGGCCGGGCTGGTGGTGCTGATAGCCACCGGCGACGACGGCTGGCGGTGGGTGTTCCTCACCATGGGGGTCATGGGCATCCCCTTGGCCATCAGCGCCTTCTTTGTGCGCGAGCCTCGACGGGGCAGCCACGAGATGCAAGCCGTTCTGGGCAAGGAACTGGATCAATCCGAAGACGAACTGCCCATCTCGCTGTCGGTGGCGTTCGAGCGGCTCAAGAAGATCAAGTCGTTCTACTACTACCTCACCGGCATGGCGGCCATTGGCTTCGCCATCTTCACCACCATCATCTTCATCAACCTCCATCTCGAGGACCACTTTGAGCTGAGCGCGTTCGAGCGGGGCATATTTGGATCGCTCACTGTGCTGCCCGGATTCGTGGGCGCCGCGGTGTCGGGCAAGCGGGCCGACGCCCTGTTCAAAGAGCATCCTTCCCGGGCCATGGTCTTCATCGGCGTTCTCGTGGTGACCTTCGGCGCCATCCAGGTGGTGGGGATATGGATGCCCACGGTCCTTCTGCTCGGGATATTCCTGGGCGCCTCCAACGCCTTTGCCCGGGCCGCATTCGCCATCTTGCCCGGGGTGATCGCCTCGGTCATCCCCTATCGGCTCAGGTCCCGGGGCACCGCGCTGGTGGGCATCTACATGTTCTTGTTCGGGGCATTTCTGGGCGCGGTGATCACCGGCATGCTCAGCGATGTCCACGGCGAGCAGACCGCGCTCACCATCGTGATCTTGCCGGCCACCCTGGTGGGCGGCTCGCTCATGGCTTACGGCTCCCGGTTCATCGAAGGCGACATTGCCTTGGTCATCGAAGAGCTTCACGAGGAGCAAGACGAGGCCGAGCGCATGAAGGGCGCCGACGCGGCCGACATCCCGGTGCTGCAAGTGCGCAACTTGGACTTCTCCTACGGCAAGGTTCAGGTGCTGTTCGACATCGGCTTCGAGGTGCGCCGCGGGGAATCGCTGGCGCTGCTGGGCACCAACGGCGCGGGCAAGTCCACCGTGCTCAGGGTGGTGAGCGGGCTGGGGGTCCCCCAGCGGGGTGTGGTGCGGCTCCACGGGCGCACCATCACTTATGCCGACCCGGGGATGCGGGCCAAGATCGGCATCGTGCAGTTGGCTGGGGGCAAGGCAATCTTCCCCGGCCTGTCGGTGGAGGAGAACCTGCGCATGGCCGGGTACCGCTACGGCCAAGCCGAGCTCGAGCCGCGCCTGGAGCGGGCCTACGACCTGTTCCCGGTGGTGGCTGAGCGCCGGTCGGCGGTGGCCGGCGACTTCTCCGGTGGGCAACAGCAGATGCTGTCGCTGGCCATGGCGCTCATGCACGACCCGGAGATATTGATGATTGACGAGCTGTCGCTCGGTCTGGCCCCCGTGACCGTGCAGTCGCTGTTGGTAGTGGTGGAGCGGCTCCGCGACGACGGTCAGACCATGATCATCGTGGAGCAGTCGCTGAACGTTGCCCTGGCCGTGGCCGACCGGGCCATCTTCTTGGAGAAGGGGCAGATCCGCTTTGAGGGACCGGCCCAAGAATTGGCCGAGCGGGACGACTTGGCCCGTGCGGTGTTCCTGGGCCAGTCGGGATCGGGCGGCTGAGCGTGCTCGCATCCATCAACACTGTGGTGGGCACCGTCGACGGTGCGTTCGGCACCATCCATTCCGTGCTGGCGTTCACCTTCAACCGCCAGATCATCTTCAACGGGCTGGTAACCGGCATCACCTACGGGGTGATGGCCGTTGGCCTGGTGCTGATCTACCGATCCTCGCGGGTGATCAATATTGCCCATGCCGAGGTGGGGGCCTTCGGCGGCGCGCTATTGGGACTGCTGGTGGCCAAGTACGGCGTGCCGTATCCGATTGCGCTCATTGCCGGGTTGGCCGCGGGGGCCGCCTTCGGCGGGATCATCGAGCTCACCGTGGTGCGGCGCCTGGCCCAAGCACCCAAGGTGATCTTGTTCGTGGCCACCATGGGCGCCGCGCAGGTGGTGTTTCTGGCCGGGTTCTGGCTGCCCAACTACACCGCCATTGCCAGTTTCCCCACCCCGTTCGACGGCCGCTGGGAGCTGTTCGACATCAGGATTCGCAGCGCGCAGCTCTTGGTGCTGATCGTGGTGCCGGTGCTCGTCGCCGTGTTGGCCTTGTTCTTGGAGCGCACCAAGTACGGCACGGCCATCCGGGCCTCGGCCGAGAACCCCGACGCCGCCCGGCTTTCGGACATCAGCACCAAGGCCATGTCCACCGCGGTGTGGACCATTGCCGGGCTGCTGTCGGCCTTTACCGCGGTGCTGGTTGCGCCGCTCAAGGGCCAGGGCACGGTGATAGAGGCGGCCACCCTGGGGCCGGGACTGCTGCTGCGGGCCCTCGCCGCGGCACTGATCGCCCGGATGCACTCACTGCCGGTGGCGCTCTTGGCCGGTGCGGTGATCGGCGGAGTAGAGGCGACATTGCTGTTCAACTACTTCGAGGAGCCGGGACTGATCGATGCGGGGCTGTTTGTGGCCATGCTGGCGGCGGTGCTGTCGTACCACCGGCGACAGCGAGGCAGCGATGGGGCCCAGTCGATGTCTTTCGCCCCCCGAGTGCGACCGGTTCCCCGCCAGCTCCAACAGCTCTGGTGGGTGCGCTACCTGCCCCAGATCACCGTCACCGTGGCACTGGCTATCGCCATCGTTCTCCCGCTGATCGTGACCCGTCCGTCGCGCCACTTCCTCTACTCCCTCATGTTGTTGCTGGCCATCGTGGGCATGTCGCTCACCCTGCTCACCGGTTGGGCCGGCCAGCTCTCGCTGGGGCAGTTCGCGTTCGCCGGATTGGGGGCCATGCTCACCACCGCCATGGTGCGGGGGGTGAACTTCTCTATCGGCGACAGCGATTTCGAGCTCCCGGTGATCCCGTTCGAAGGCGCGGTGTTTTTGGCCGCCTTCGCCTGCCTGGTGACCGCGGTGGTGGTGGGTCTGCCCGCGCTGCGCGTCCGCGGGCTGTTTCTGGCCGTCATCACGCTGGCCTTCGCGGTGATGGCTCAAAACTGGCTGCTTGAGCGCGACGTGCTCACCGGCGGCGACCTAGTGGTGCGCCTGCCCCGAGCCCGGTGGGGCGACTCCTTCGACCTCAAATCGCAGCGCACCTACTACTACGTGTGCTTGGCGGTGCTGTGTCTGTGCGCCTTTTTGGTGAGCCGCATCCGCCGCAGCGGAGTGGGCCGGTCGCTCATCGCGGTGCGTGACAACGAGCAGAGCGCGGCGGCGTTCACCGTGTCGCCCACCCGGATGAAGCTGGTGGCGTTTGCCATCTCCGGCGCGCTGGCCGGGCTGGCCGGTGGCCTCATCGCCGGACTGCGAGTGCAATTCGGGGCCACCGCGTTCTCCCCCGACGAGTCTCTGCGGGTGGTGGCCATCGCCGTGATCGGCGGACTCTCGTCGGTGTGGGGGGTGGTATTGGGTGCGCTGTGGGTGGTGGGCATCCCGTCGTTCTTCGCGGAGTCTGAGCAGGTGCGCCTGCTCACCTCCGGCGCGGGGATCCTGATTCTGCTCATGTATTTGCCGGGTGGGCTGATCCAGGTGGCCTACTCGGTGCGCGACGCCATCTTCTCCGCCGCGGCCAAGCGGATCCCCGACAACACCGTGGAGCGAGAGCCCGCGCCCATACCGGCCCGGGCCGTGTCGGCCGAGGTGGCTGATCGTAGAACCCCGGCGGGAGTGCCCGCCCTGGCCACTACTGGGGTGTCGGTGCAATTCGGCGGGGTCCACGCGGTGGAAGACGTGGACCTCAATGTTCAGCCCGGCGAGGTGGTCGGGCTCATCGGTACCAACGGCGCGGGCAAGACCACGTTTATGAACGCGGTCGGCGGGTTCGCAACGTCGGTGGGCCAGGTGGAGATATTCGGCACCAACGTAACCCGATTCTCCCCCAGCCGACGGGCCAGCCTGGGCTTGGGCCGAACCTTCCAGCAGGCCGATCTGTTCCCCGACCTCTCCGTGCGGGAAACGATCCAGGTGGCGCTGGAGGCCCGGGGCCGCTCGCAGGTGATCCCCACGCTGTTGGGACTTCCCAGCGCCCGCCGCCGAGAGCGCACCCGACAGGCCGAGGGCGACGAGCTCATCAGCTTCTTCGGGCTGGGCCGCTACGCCAGCTCGTTCATCAGCGAGCTTTCCACCGGCACCCGCCGCATCGTGGAGCTGTCGTGCCTGATCGCGCTGGAGGCCCGGGTGCTGTGCCTCGACGAGCCCACCGCCGGGGTGGCTCAGCGGGAGACCGAGGCCTTTGCCCCGTTGGTGCTGCGCATCCGCGAGGAACTGGGCGCGTCGCTGTTGGTGATCGAGCACGACATGCCGTTCATCATGGGCATCAGCGATCGGGTGTATTGCCTAGAAGCGGGAAAGATCATCGCCGAGGGCACCCCCGACGAGGTGCGGAACGATCAGCTGGTTATCGCCAGCTATCTGGGTACCGACGAGCGGGCCATCGCCCGCAGCGGCGAACTCCAGTGAAGGTGTCGGCCGGCGCATTGGGAGGTGCTGAATGAATGTGGTGATCGGCGGCGCGTCGGGAATCGGGGCGGCCACTGTTCCCCTGCTGACGGGTCCCACCATCGTCGCCGACCTTGCCGGTGGGGATGTGGTATGCGACATCACCGACCCGCGCTCGTTGGAGGCGTTGGTAGCCCAAGTAGACGAGCTAGACGCCCTGGTGATTACCGCCGGGGTCTCGCCAGTGCAGGCCGATGCCCGAACCGTGCTCGATGTCGACCTGCGCGGGGTGGCCAACGTGCTGGCGGCGTTCGATCACCTGGTGGCCGAGGGAACGGTTGCAGTGTGCATCTCGTCGATGGCCGCCCACTTGACTGCGGGCCTATTTCCCGATGAGACGCTTGGCTTGCTCGAAGATCCCACCAGCGAGGCAGTACTGACCGCCAGCGATGATCCGGGGCTGGCCTACGCCATCGCCAAAACCGGCGTGCAGATGCTCGTCCGGCGCACCGCCTCAGAATGGGGGCCTCGAGGCGCCCGATGTGTCTCGATCTCGCCCGGTGTGATCGACACGCCGATGGGCCGGGCCGAGATTGAAAGCGGCTCCGGCGCCGCCGATCTCCTCGCACTGGGGGCGTTTGCCCGGGCCGGAGATCCCACGGAGATCGCATCGGTTATCGCCTTTTTGTGCTCGCCCGCCGCCTCCTTCATCACCGGAACCGACATCCTGGTCGACGGCGGAGTCGTGGCCGCGGTGAAGGGATGACAGCGGGCGAAACCTTGGGTGGATCGCCAACCCCCGCTTCAGTTGCTGAACTGGGGTAGCACTTCGGCGGCGAAATGCTCGATCTGGGCGCGGCCGCCTTCGGGCCATCCGCACACTAGGTAGCCGCATCCGGCGTCGCGCCACTTCGCGGCGTGCTTTCGGGCAGTGTCGAGGTCGTCGAGCGACAGCGAACTCGCCCGGGTGATGGAGGCGGGGTCCCGGCCAGCTTCGGTGGCAAGCTGATCGACCCGGGCGTTGGCCTCGGCCAGCGATCCTGGCGACCCCCACGCGTGCCACACATCGGCGTACTTGGCCACCAGCGGTAAGGTCCGTCTGGGACCGGAGCCGCCGATCCAGATCGGCGGGTGCGGGCGTTGCACCGGTCGGGGCTGCACCTGGGCGCCGCGCAGCGAGACCATGTGGCCGTCGTAGCTCACAGCCTCACCGGTCGACAGGCGCGTCACGATCTCCAAGGTGTCTTCAAGCAGGTCGAATCTTTCGCCGAGCGACGGGAACGCCATGCCGAGTTCGTCATGCTCATCCTGAAACCAGGCCGCGCCGAACGACAGCTCAAGGCGACCGCCCGACGCGTGGTCGATGGTAAGCGCCTGGGTGGCGTACAGCGAGGGGTGGCGATAGGTCACACCGGCAACGAGTAGCCCCAGGCGGATTCGGCTGGTGACCCCAGCCAGCGCGGCCAGCGTGGTCATTCCCTCGAATGTCTCTCCCGGGCCTTCTCCGTACATCGGTCGGAAGTGGTCGAACCCCCAGGCGCCGTCGAAGCCGAGCTCCTCGGCGAAGCGGACGCGGCTAACCAACTCGTCCCACCCCATGCGCTGTTGGGCAATGTCGAGTCCGAAGCGAATGGCCTACCCCTCCTCGAACTGCGTTGCCCGGCGGGCTATCAGCCAGCGGCCATCAACCAGCCGGAACGTGTCGTGGTAACGGCCGACTAGCGGCACAGTCCAGCTCTCGCCGTCGTGCGCGGTGAACAGCAGGTCGCTCACGGCGTCGACCTCGTCGCCCTGCCTCACCGAAATCAGGGTGTTGACCACGAGATGGCGCTGCGGGCGCACCGGCTTCCACTTCGCGAAGGCTGCGGCGATCGCTTCGTGCCCCTCGAAAGTGCCGAATCCGGGGAGTTCGCAAACGCCGTCGGCGCAGAATGTGGCCACCAGGTCGTCGGTGCGGCCGTCGTCGAGGGCCTGGGCGTACGCGGCAATGGTGGTCCGAACGCCTTCGGCCACTGCGGAATCGGTGTTCATGGCAACTCCTTTACCGGCATCTCAAGCGGGTTCACGTTGACCTTCGCCAGCATCGGATGGGTCACGTCGTGGCCCTGGCCGGCGAGAAACGCGTCGATGACGCGATGGAAGTTCGAAATGTGGCCCTCCATCTGCTCAGACAACCGCAAGAAGTCCAGGCTGAGAGAGTGCAGGCCCCTCTGCTGACGGGGCAGGTTGGAGAAGTCCTGCTGGGGAATCGGCGGGAACCGGGGGTCGTCGTGGTCCCACACCTCTGGGGGTGTCGGGCGAGGACGCTCGTCTCCGTCGTGAACCCGGGTCAACGACCAGATCTCCATCAGCGTCTCCTCCGGCCCGAGGGGCCGGAACCGGTACGAAGAGGCGCTGCTGTACATCGGCAGCACAAAGTAGTGGGGGAAGGCGTACCC
>JAJEEH010000162.1 GCA_022821105.1 Acidimicrobiia bacterium | reverse complement strand
TGGACGGCCGGGTGGGGGCCATCCGGGAGACGCTCGACCATCACGGCCACACCGAGGTGGGCATATGCGCCTATACCGCCAAATACGCCTCCTCGTTCTTCGGGCCGTTCCGGGGAGCGCTCGACTCGGCGCCCCGCTCCGGCGACAAGAAGACCTACCAGATGGACCCGGCCAACAGCCGCGAGGCCCTGCGGGAGATGGAGCTGGACATCGCCGAGGGGGCCGACATGGTGATGGTCAAGCCCGCCGGTCCGTACCTGGATGTGGTGCGGCGCTTCGCCGAGGCCTCGGTGGTGCCGGTGGCCGCCTACCAGGTGAGCGGGGAATACCTGATGATCAAGGCGGCCGCGGCGTCGGGTTGGCTCGACGAGCAGGCCATCGTGACCGAAACCCTGTGCGGCATCCGCCGAGCCGGCGCCGACGTGATCCTCACCTATTTCGCAACTCAGGCGGCAAAACTGCTGAGCTGACGTACTTCGCCGCGCTGGCTGGCGAACTTCTGTCCTAAAGGACTGAGCGCCGCGTCAGGTGCGGGGCCGGCGGCGGAAGAAGTCGGAGAAGCTGGTCACCACCGCATGGCCGGGGGCGTCGCCGTCTCCGGGGCGGGTGTCGGCCAACAGCGCGGTCGACATCCCCAGTGCCTGGGCCGCATCGAGATGCTCCACCGCCACATCCACCAGCAGCGCGTGCTCGTAGGGAACCGACGTGGTGCGGCGCAGCGCCTCGTAAATTCCGGGCGCGGGCATGCACACCCCCACGTCGCTGCTAACGATCCAAGTGTCCACGCCTTCGATGTCGAGGCGCTCCCGCAGGGCCGACGACCACGAGGACACGTCGTTGGTGAGACACGCCACCGGCAGCTCCCGGCGAACCATCTCGGCCACAAAATCCCTGGCGCCCGACCGCACGGTGTACTGGGCCAGAAACTCCTCGGTGAGCTCAGCGGGATCGCCGTCCAAGCCGATCCCCGACCACAGCTCAGCGGGGGTGATGCGGCCCAGCACCGCCTGGTTGTGGAGCTGCTGCACCTCTTCGCCGTCGGGCTCCAACCCGCGCTCGGCAGCAAAGGCAACCAGAAGCTCGGCGGGATCGTCGGCCGGTTCGAACAGCACCCCCAGAGGGTTCAGCACCACCAGCCGGAGCCGCCGCTGGGGGGGCTGCGCCGCGGCGGGGCCCGTGGTGCGCGCCAATGACTCCTGGGTAATGGTGGGATCGATGCTGCGGACCCGGGCCCGGCGCTCCAGCAGATAGCCAGCCACCGCGATCAGGATTGACAGGCCAACCAGGGCGAACGCGGCCCAAGCCACCCATCGCAGGGTCACCGCCGCGCTGCTCTCATCTTGGCCCGTCAAGGTGATGCGCTGCGCCTCCTGGCCCAGTTGCAGCACTTCCTCCTTCTCGGGGCCCACCGGGAGGTCCAATACGAGGCGCACGGTCACTGCTTCGAGCGCGCCGGCCAGATTGGCGGTCCGCTCGCCGAAGGGCTCTCCGCCGAGGCGGGCGGTGAGCACGGGGTCGGTAACCAGGTCCAGGCCGCCGGACAGATCGACCACCCCGGTCACCCGATAGTCGGTTTGGGCGAAGGAGGTTTCGCGCTCGAAGGTGAAGTCGCGGAACACGTCGTCGGAGTTGAAGATCTCGGCCAGCACCGACTCAAGCTGCTCAGGCGAGCTGAAGGGCTTGGAGGCCGAGAAGCTGGTTCGGCCCTCGTCGTCGATACGGGGCTCGTTGTAAGACCAGCCCGACGCCGGGTCCTCGATGTCCTCGGTCAACAGCGAAGAGGAAATGTCGGGGGCGAGATCCATGGCCCGCTCGTCGAGGGCCACATCCACGGTCACCACCCCAGAGCCGTCCTCGTTGAAGCCGATTCCCACCTCCACATCCACTTGGCAGGCGGTCAGCCCCAATATCAGCACCAGAAGGAGCGCCCCCTTCCTGGCCTTTGCCGACAGGCCAGCCCGTTGCCTCGCGGCCCCCCTACGAACCCCCGCCGGCATGGCTGCTAGGCGCCGGCCAGCTCTTCCACCGGAGGCGGTTCGAAGCCCTCGATCGCCCGGAAGCAGATCCGGTCCGCGCCGGGCTCGTCGGGATCGTCCTCCGCGTCCACCATGATGGTCTCGCCGGCCCGGAACTCCTTCCACAGCAGCCGCTCCGACAACGGGTCCTCTACCAGGCGCTGGATGGCTCGGCGCAGCGGGCGGGCCCCCAGCGTGGGGTCGTAGCCCCGCAAGGCCAGCAGCACCTTGGCCGACTCGGTGAGCTCCAGCCCGATGCCCTGGGCCTCGAGCTGGTTCTGTAGCCGCTTGATCATCAGGTCGACGATGCGGGTCACCTCTTCGCGGGTCAGCTCGTGGAACACGATCACCTCGTCGATGCGGTTCAAGAACTCGGGGCGGAAGTGGTCCTTCAGCGCGTCGGTGACCTTCTCCTTCATGCGCTCATAGGTGATGGCCTCGTCGGCCTTGGTGAATCCCAGGTTGGCCTTGCGCAGGTTCTGGGTGCCCAGGTTGGAGGTCATGATGAGCACGGTGTTGCGGAAGTCCACCGACCGGCCTTGGCTGTCGGTGAGGCGGCCCTCCTCCAGAATTTGCAGGAGGGTGTTGAACACGTCGGGATGGGCCTTTTCGATCTCGTCGAACAACACCACCGAGAACGGCTTGCGGCGCACCGCCTCGGTGAGCTGCCCGCCCTCCTCGTAGCCGACGTAGCCCGGAGGCGAACCCACCAGCCGGCTCACGGTGTGCTTCTCCATGTACTCGGACATGTCCAATGCGATAAGGGCCTGCTCGTCGCCGAACAGGAACTCGGCCAGCGTCTTGGCCAGCTCGGTCTTGCCCACCCCCGACGGGCCCAAGAAGATGAACGACCCGCTGGGCCGCTTGGGGTCTTTAAGGCAGGCCCGGGTGCGGCGGATGGCCTGAGACACCGCCTTGATGGAGTCCTCTTGGCCCACAACCCGCTTGTGCAGCTCGTCTTCCATGCGCAGGAGCTTGGCCGTCTCCTCCTCGGTCAGCTTGTAGACGGGTATGCCGGTCCAGATGGACAGCACCTCGGCCACCGCCTCCTCGTCCACCTCGTCGAACAGGTCGACGCCCTTGGCCTTGATCTCGGCCTCCATCTGCTCCTTGCCGGCCAGCAGCTCCTTCTCCTTGTCGCGCAGCCGACCGGCCTCCTCGAAGTCCTGCTGCTCGACCGCGCTCTTCTTCTGGGACACCACCTGGGAGAGCTCGTTCTCGAAGTCTTTGTAGTCGGTGGGGGTCTCCATCCGCTTGATGCGCAGGCGGGAGCCGGCCTCGTCGATGAGGTCGATGGCCTTGTCGGGCAGGTGGCGGTCGGATATGTAGCGGTCGGCCAGGTTGGCCGACGCCACTAGGGCCTGGTCGGTGATGGTCACCCGGTGGTGGGCCTCATAGCGGTCTCTCAGGCCCTTAAGGATCTCGATGGTGTGGGCGATGGTGGGCTCGTCCACCTTCACCGGCTGGAATCGGCGCTCCAGCGCGGAGTCCTTCTCCAGGTGCTTGCGGTATTCATCGAGGGTGGTGGCCCCGATGGTCTGAAGCTCGCCCCGGGCCAGCATGGGCTTGAGGATGGAGGCGGCGTCGATGGCCCCCTCCGCGGCGCCGGCGCCCACCAGGGTGTGGAGCTCGTCGATGAACAAGATGATGTCGCCCCGGGTCTTGATCTCCTTGAGCACCTTCTTGAGGCGCTCCTCGAAGTCGCCCCGGTAGCGGGATCCGGCCACCAGCGCGCCCAGATCAAGGGTGTAGAGCTGCTTGTTGCGGATGGTCTCGGGCACGTCGTCGGCCGCGATCCGCTGGGACAAGCCCTCCACGATGGCGGTCTTGCCCACACCGGGCTCGCCCACCAGCACCGGGTTGTTCTTGGTGCGCCGCGACAGCACCTGCATAACCCGCTCGGTCTCCCGCTGGCGGCCGATCACCGGGTCGAGCCCGCTGTCTTTGGCCAGCTTGGTCAGGTTGCGGCCGAACTGGTCGAGCACCAGCGAGCCCGAACCGGTCTCGCCGCTGCCGCCGGGAGAGGTGGTGGCCTTCTCCGGCGATCCCGAGCCCTGCGGGCCGCCGTAGCCCGACAGGAGTTGAATCACCTGCTGGCGGACCCGCGACAGGTCGGCGCCCAGCTTCACCAGCACCTGGGCGGCCACGCCCTCGCCCTCTCGGATCAGGCCCAACAGGATGTGCTCGGTGCCGATGTAGTTGTGGCCGAGCTGCAACGCCTCCCGCAGCGACAGCTCCAGCACCTTTTTGGCCCTAGGGGTGAAGGGAATGTGGCCCGACGGGGACGACCCGCCTTGGCCGATGATCTCCTCCACCTGGTTGCGCACCGCTTCCAGGGAAATGCCCAGAGATTCCAGCGACTTGGCGGCCACGCCCTCGCCCTCGTGGATCAGGCCCAACAGAATGTGCTCGGTGCCGATGTAGTTGTGGTGGAGCAGGCGCGCCTCTTCCTGGGCCAGCACAACGACACGGCGAGCACGGTCTGTGAATCTCTCGAACACGGCAATCTCCCGATAGGGGTTCAACTCTGAGTGTAACCACCCCACCCCCCCATTTCGTTCCCGAAGCCCCAACCGAACCTGCGGTCGGGGCTGCCGCTGGGGCCACAGCCCCTGTTGATTGGGGGAATTCGGGGATGGTGCCACTACGCTGACGACCGTGGCTCGCAGCCCCCTCGATCTGATTCCCTCCATGGCGCGCGACCTCGACCGGCTGGAGTTGCGGTTGGAAGACTCGGTCAAGACCCAGGACCCCTTCCTCACCGAGGTGGCCAGCCACTTGATCCGGGCCGGAGGCAAGCGGGTGCGGCCGGGATTCGTGATCGCCTCGGCGGCAATCTCCCAGGCCGACCCGGCACCGGCCGAAGACGACGTGATCACCGGCGGCGTAGCGGTGGAGCTGGTTCATCTGGGCTCGCTGTACCACGACGACGTGATGGACGAGGCCCAGGTGCGCCGCAACGTGGCCAGCGTGAACGCCAAGTGGGGCAACCTGCGGGCCATTCTGGCCGGAGACTTCCTGCTGGCCCGGGCATCGGAGCTGGCGGCATCGCTGGGCACCGAGGTGGCCGGGCTGCTGGCCGCCACCATCGGGCGGCTGTGCGAGGGCCAAGTGAGAGAGTTGCAGGACACCGGCAATCCCGACCGCACCGAAACCTCCTACACCGACTCCATCGAGGGCAAAACCGCCTCTTTGCTGGCCACCTCGTGTCGCATCGGCGGCCTGGTAGCCGGTTTGGACCGCCCGACGATCGACACCCTCACCGAGTTCGGCCGGTTCTACGGCCTGGCCTTCCAGGTGGTGGACGACATTTTGGACATCGTGGCCACCGACGAGCACCTGGGGAAGCCGTCGGGCAACGACCTGCATGAGGGCATCTACACCCTGCCGGTGATCCGGGCGCTCAAGAGCGACTGCGGCCCTCAGCTTCTCGAGCTGCTGGGCGCCACGGTGTCAGATTCCACCGTCCGCTCGGCCCTGCAACTGGTGCGCACCAGCGGCGGCGTGGAAGAAGCGCTGGACGTGGCCAACAACTACGTGAAGCAGGCCTCGGCCAGCCTGGAGTCGCTGCCCCCCACCACGGCCACCGCCGCCTTGCAGGTGGCCACCGACCATCTGATCGACCGAGCCCGCATCCCCCTCGGCGACCGCTAGGCCGGGGCAGTCGCAGGAGCCCTTCAGCTCTCCGGTGGCGCGGCGCGCTCTGGGGGTTCGGGGCGGAGGGTGGGGAACAGGATCACGTCGCGGATGCTGGGGACGTCGGCCAACAGCATGGCCAGGCGGTCCATGCCCACTCCCAATCCGCCGGTAGGGGGCAGGCCGAACTCGAGGGCCCGCAGGTAGTCCCAGTCCACCGCCATGGCCTCGTCGTCGCCCGCATCCCGATCGGCGGCCTGGTGCTCGAAGCGGGCCCGCTGCTCGTCGGGGTCGGTCAGCTCGCTGAAGGCGTTGGCCAGCTCCCGGCCGGCCACGATGGCCTCAAAGCGCTCCACCCAGCCGGGATGGTCCCTATGCTCCCGGGCCAGCGGCGACACCTCCTTGGGGTAGTCGCACACGAACACCGGACCCCACAGCTCGGCCTCGGTGGTCTTCTCGTACAGCTCCAACAGCAGCTTGCCCGGCCCCCAGCGGTCTTCTACCGGGATTTCCCGGTCGGCGCAGTGCGCCCGCAGCTCGGCCACCGGGGTGTCGAGGTCCACCTCCAGGCCGCTGTGGGCAGCCAGCAGGTCCACAAACCGGGCTCTGGGCCACGGCGGGGTCAGGTCCAGCTCCCGCCCGCCGTAGCTGATCACGGTGGTGCCCTTGAGCTCCAAAGCCAGATGCGCCACAAGCTGCTCGACCAGCTCCATGATGTCGCCGTAGTCGGCATAAGCCCAGTACAGCTCCAGCATGGTGAACTCGGGATTGTGGCGGGTGGAGATGCCCTCGTTGCGGAAAACCCGGGCAATCTCATACACCCGCTCCAAGCCGCCCACCACCAGCCGCTTCAGATACAGCTCCGGCGCGATCCGCAAGAACAGCTCCATGTCTAAAGCGTTGTGGTGGGTGCTGAACGGCCGGGCCAGCGCGCCGCCGGGCACCGGGTGGAACACCGGCGTCTCCACCTCCACGAACGCCCGATCCTCCAGCCAGCGGCGGGTGAGCGACATCATCTCCGAGCGCAGCAGAAAGGTCTGGCGGGCCTCCTCGGTCACCCACAGATCCACATAGCGCTGGCGGAACCGGATGTCGGGGTCAGACAGCCCGTGCCACTTGTCGGGAAAGCTCCGCCGGGCCTCGGCCAGAAGCTCCCAATTCTCTACCTTGACCGACAGCTCCCCTTTCCGGGTCTTCATCACCTCGCCGCTCACCCCGACCCAGTCGCCCAACGACAGGGCGCAGAACCCCTCGTAGTCGGGGGTTACCTTGGCGGGGGCAAAAAGCTGGATGCGCCCGGTGGCGTCTTGGAGGGTGGCGAAGGCCAGTTTGCCCTGCACTCGCCGCAGCATGATCCGCCCCGCCACTGTCACCGTCTGGCCGGTCTCGGTGCCGGCCTCGATGTCGCCGTGGCTCTGCTGGCACTCAGCGGCGGTTGCGGTGGTCTCGAAACGGTAGGGGGTGCTCACCGGTCGGCCTACTGGTTGCGGCCGTGGACCAGCCACAGGCCGTGGAGGGTCAGGTAGGGCTCCACATACTGGATGGTGTCCGACAGCGGGGCGATGAGGTGGGCCAGCCCACCGGTGGCGATCACGAACGCCTCGCCGTCCAGTTCCTTGGCGAAGCGGGTCACCATGCCGTCAATCTGGGCGACGAACCCGTAGATGACGCCCGATTGGATCGACTCCATGGTGGTCTTGCCGATCACACTGCGGGGCTCGGTGAGCGCCACCGGCCCCAGCGCGGCGGCTCGGCCCACCATGGCTTCCAGGCTGACCTCGATCCCCGGTGCGATGGCCCCGCCCATGAACTCGCCGGCCTCGGAGACCACGTCGAAGTTGTTGGTGGTCCCGAAATCGACGATCACCGCGGGGCCGCCGTAGAGGTGGTGGGCGGCCACCGCGTTGGCGATGCGGTCGGCGCCCACCTCGCGGGGGTTGTCGTACAGGATGGGGATGCCGCTGCGGGTGCCGGGCTCGATCACCACCGGGTCGAATTCAAAGTAGCGCTGCACCATCATCCGCACGCTCTCGCGGATCTGGGGCACCCCGGAGCACACCGCCACCCCGGTGAGGTCTTCCTCCATGGCGACGTCGATGCTGTCGAGCAGGCTGCGCAACAGCACGGCCACCTCGTCGGGGGTGCGCTCGTGCACGGTGGACAGCCGCCAGTGCTCGATCAGGCCGTCGTCGGCCCGGCAGTCGTCGGCCCGGTCGGCCTCGTACAGGCCAACCACGGTCTGGGTGTTGCCGATGTCGAGGGCCAACAGCATAGGAACCCTTGTTTACTCCTCTTGTGCGCTGATCGGAACATTGCCAATATCAAGCCCGATGTCAAGCACCGGAGCCGAGTTGGTAATGCGTCCCACCGAAATGAAGTCCACCCCCGTGGCCGCGTACTCGGCCACCGTGTCCAGGGTGATGCCGCCGCTCACCTCCAAGAGGCAGTCATATCCGGCAGCCCGGGCCACACAGGCCTGCACTTCATCAGGAGTCATGTTGTCCAGCAGCAGGGCGTCTGCGCCGGCCGCCAGGGCCTCATCAACCTGATCGATGCGGTCGCACTCCACATAGACGGTGCGATCCGGCCAGCTTCTGCGGGCGGCCTCCACCCCGTCGGCGATGGACATCCCCGCCAGGTGGTTGTCTTTGAACATGACCCACTCCGACAGCCCCATCCGATGGTTGTCGCCCCCGCCGGCGCGAACCGCGGCCTTTTCCAACACCCGCAGACCGGGCGTGGTTTTGCGGGTGTCCCGGATGCGGGCGCGGCCCTCACCGGCCGTCGCCGCGGCCTCAACGTACCGGGATACCTCGGTGGCGATCCCCGACAGGTGGCTCAGAAAGTTCAATGCAGTGCGCTCCGCGGTGAGCACTGAGGCCCGGGGCCCGGCAACCACAGCCAAGCTCTGACCAGGCGCCACCGGGTCGCCGTCGGCCGCATGCCACTCCACCGTCACCGAGGGATCCACCTGGCGGAACACTTCGGCGGCACAGGCCCGCCCCGCCAAACGGCCGGCGTCTCGCGCGGTGATCTCCGCGGTGATGTCTCCAGGGGGGACAAGCGACGAGGTGAGGTCGCCCTCCGGTCCCACGTCCTCGGCCATGGCCAACTCAACCGCGGCTTTCACCGCCTCGGCCGGAGGGTCAAAGCCGATCACAGTCAACACCCAGATTGTCGATGAGGCGGGCTCGACCGACACGAGCGGCCACCAGCAGGCGCAGCTCGCCGGCCAGCACATCGGGGCGCTCCAGGGTGTCGGCGTGTACCACCGCGGCGTAGTCGGGCGATGCATGGGGCTCCGCGGCCAGCACTGCGGCCATCACCGCCTCCACCTCGCCGGGATCGCGGCTGCCGCCCGCCACCGCATCCCTCCCCGCTTGCAGCGACCGCCACAACACGGTGGCCGCCGGCCGCTCTTCGGCAGTGAGATACACGTTTCGGCTGGACATGGCCAGGCCATCGGGCTCCCGGAACGTGGGACAGCCCACCACCTCCACCGGCAGGGACAGGTCGGCGGCCATTCGGCGGATGATGGCCAGCTGCTGGTAGTCCTTCTCCCCGAAGTAGCCCCGGCCCGGTCCCAGCATGGCGAACAGCTTGGCCACCACGGTGGAGACCCCGTCGAAATGGGTGGGCCGGAACCGGCCCTCCAGCACGGCGTTGAGCCCTTGGACCGCCACGGTGGTAATGGGGGTCTGCGGGTACACCTCCTCGGTAGGGGGGGCGAACACCAGCCCGGCCCCCGCTTCGGCACACATCTGGCGATCGCGGTCCAGATCCCGGGGATAGGTGCCGAAGTCCTCGCCCTCGGCGAACTGGAGGGGATTCACGAAAACGCTCACCACGGTCAGGTCGTTCTCCGCCGCCGAGCGGGCCACCAGCGATTGGTGGCCCTCGTGGAGATAGCCCATGGTGGGCACCAAGCCCACCGATCCGCCCTGGGCCCGCACGGCGTCGGTGGCCGCCCGCAGCTCCGATACCCGCTGAATCACCGGGATTGCGTCCCCCCCGCTCACGAGACCCCTTCGCCCGCCCGGGCGGCCAGCTGGTCCCAGTCTCCCAGGCGACGACAGCCACCGGTGTCAGGATCGGACCAGCCCTCGGCCAGGTCGGGGGCCAGCTCTCCCAACGGCACCATCACGAACGCCCGCTCGAGCATGCGGGGATGGGGTACCACCAGATCGTCCTCGTCCACCGCCTCTCCGTCCACCCACAGAACATCTACATCCAGCGTACGGGGGCCCCAGCGCACCTCCCGCACTCGATCGGCCGCCGCCTCCAAGCGCCGGCACAGCTCCAGGAGGCCTCGGGCCGAATGGTCGGTGTCCAGTTCGGCCACCACATTGAGGAATGGCCCCTGATCGGGACCGCCCACCGGGTCGGTCTCATACACCCCGGAGACAGCCACGCAGTCGCCCATGGAGGCCACCGCTGCCTGGAGATATCCCATGCGGTCGCCCATGTTGGACCCCAACCCCAAAAACGCCCTGGTCATTGACGGTGGCGAGTGATGCGAACACCGCTGGTGGACAAATGCTGGGGCACCGGCGGGCGCAGCTTGCGAACCTCCACGGCCACCTGCTGCACCCGGGGGTCGGCGTCCAGGCACACCTCGGCCACTCGATGGGCCATGGCCTCCATGAGGGTGAACTGCTCCCCCTCCGCCGCGGCGGCCACCGCGGCGCACACCGCCCCGTAGTCGACGGTGTCGTCCAGTTCGTCGGAAAGCCCCGCCGGGGCCAGATCGGTGCCGAGGTCCACATCCAGCTCGAAAGGCTGGGCCCGGTCCCTCTCCTCGGGGAGCGCCCCGCAAACAGCCATGACCCGAAGGCCCCGCAGCAAAAGGCGGTCTTCGTTCACCGCTGCTCCCCCGCCCCGGCTGGTCGACCTCCGCTAGCCATCCTCGGGAGGCTCCTCGGACTGCTCCCCTTGATCTTGATCGTCGAAGTCCTCCACCAGGGTGAGCTCCACCTCGGGCTTGGGGAGCGCGGCGGCGGCGTTCACGATGCGGCGCCCCACCGCGCCGATGGGCCGCTCGGTCATCTTCTCCACCACCACCACAGCCTGCGACTCGCTGGGAACCATGCCCGTCCACACCAGATAGCCGGCTATGAAACCGCACACGTGGTCGCTCAACCCCCGGCGATGCACCAGCAGCTTCTCGCCCTTGGCCAACAGCATCTGCAACTCGTTGAACAGAGGGCCGAGCCGGGTGGTGAAGTCCTCGTTGTCGGCGATCGGCCAGTGGCTCCAGGAGATGTTCTGCTCGCTGTAGTTGTGCAGGTTGTGGGTGGACGGGATCAAAGACACCACCCGGGTGAATCCCTGCTGGCGGATCCAGTTGATCTCCTCGGTGCGCCGGACCCGGCGGTGGCTCTCCCCCCGCCCGCCGGGACGCTCGCAGATAGCCAACCGGTCCTTCATGATCCAAAAGAAGTTGCGGGGGCAGATGCCCGCGGCCCATTTGCCCTTCATGACGCCAATGCCCCCGCGGTACAGGTGCCCTTCATGACGCCACCACATTCATGGCCTTCACGGTGGCGGCCACGTCGTGGGCCCGGATCACCGCGGCACCCTGGGCAAACGCCCAAGCCGCTGCGGCCAGAGACCCCTCAAGCCGGTCGTCGGTCGGGGCCTCCTGCCCGGCACAACCGTCGCTTCGAGAATGGAGCTCGCCGATGAAGCGCTTGCGGCTAGCCCCCACCACCACCGGCGCCCCCATAGCGGCAAGCTGTCGAAGGTTGGCCAGCAGATCCAGGTTGTGGTCGGTGGTCTTGCCGAAGCCGATCCCCGGGTCAATCCACACATCGGGCACTCCGGCGGCTCGCGCCCGCTCGGCGGCGGCGGCCAGATAGTCGCCCACCTCGGCCACCACGTCACCGTATTGGGGGGCGACCTGCATGGTGGCTGGGGTGCCCTGGCGGTGGACGGCGATCCAGGTCACGTTCAGCTCGGCGGCCACCTCGTGCATGCTCGCCGACACGTCGTTGAGGATGTCGGCCCCCGCGGCCACCGCGGCCCGGGCCACCTCGGGCTTGGTGGTGTCGATGGAGACCCGCCCATGGGGGGCCAGTCCGGCCACCACGTCCACCACTCGGGCCAGCTCCTCTTCCACCGGCACCGGATCGGCCCCGGGGCGGGTGGACTCGCCGCCGACGTCCACCACGGCGGCGCCCTCATCGAACAGCTTGCGCCCTCGGGCCACCGCCGCCTCGGGCGAGGAGAACCGGTCCCCGTCGGAAAACGAGTCAGGCGTCACGTTGACGATGCCCATGACCATCGGCCCCGTTTTCAGCGTCTCCACGGCCTCAGAGTACCGCCGAATTTCAGGGCGCCACTATGCCAAGTGGCTCTGGAGCAGCGATTAACGGTCGATAAACCGCATCGCCTCGGCTCGGGTGGCGATATCGGTCCTAAAGAGCCCTCTCACCGCGGAAGTCACCGTGTTGGCCCCCGGCTTTCGGATCCCCCGCATCGACATGCACAGGTGCTCGGCCTCCACCACCACCAGTACGCCCCGCGGGTCGAGGGCGGTTTCAATGGCGTCGGCGATCTGGGTGGTCAGCCTCTCCTGCACTTGGGGCATCCGGGCGTAGCCCTCCACCACTCGGGCCAGCTTCGACAGCCCCGTGATGCATCCGTCCTTGTTGGGGATATAGCCCACGTGTGCCTTGCCCAGAAACGGGATCAAGTGGTGCTCGCACAGCGAATACAGCGGAATGTCCCGCACCAGGATCATCTCGTCGTGGTCGGCCTCGAACTGGCGGGTCAGGTGGGAAGCCGGGTCTTCGTGCAGCCCTTCACAGATCTTGGCGTACATCCGGGCCACCCGTCCGGGAGTATCCAACAGTCCGTCTCGATTGGGGTCTTCGCCGATGGCGGCCAGAATCTCCCGCACTGCG